>DATNET010000118.1:0-3593 GCA_035606745.1 Tepidiformaceae bacterium | reverse complement strand
CTGAATCAGGCAACGCTCACGTACACGGTGGACAACGTCACCGTGACCAAGACGCTCGAGCGCCAGACGTGGACGAGCGAGGACTACAGCGGCGAGTATCTCGGCGGCTATTCGGTCGCGAACTCGAACTGCAATCCGATCAACCTGAACGGCACGCAGGAAGACGGCGGCTTCCTGTCGGTGCAGCAGAACGGCGTTCACATCACGATCACCACGACGACCGCCGCGACCACATGCACGTACAACGGCACCTATACACAGACCGGCAAGCTCGGACTGGTGAACGGCAGCTATTCGTGCACCAACGCGGTCGCCGGCTCGTTCCAGTTGTTCGACATGACGCCGATGCTGAGCGGCTTCACCGGACGCTTCGCCGGGCAAAACAACCATTGCCAGTTCTCGGGTTACTTCGGAGGCGTCCGCCGCTCGATCTAGCTGTGGAGGCCCAGGAAAGGCATTGCATGAGCAGAATGGGTTTGGCAGGTGGGAAGCCGAGCGTTTCCCGCCGGTGAAGAACCTGCTCCACAAGCTTCGGGCGTGTTGGCACCGCTGCGACTCTCGCAGCCAAGGCGGCTAGCTCACGCATTCCCATAACGATGTATTCCCTCCGGGATCCCGTGGGTGTCGGACTTGTTCAAAGCCTTTCGAGACCGGGCGGAAACATACCAGGGCTATTCGGTGATTGGACCTGAACTCGACGCCAAGCGAATCTGAACTTGGCTTGCCAGCGCTGGTAGACGCAGCGATGAAGCATAGCCTTCCGACCATCGCGGAAGATCGATACTTCGTGAGCGCAGGCTGCTTGTTATCGCTCTCGTCGATCCGACGGATCAAGGTCGCGCTTTCGCGTGGGTGATGGATCCCATTTTGCGGGGAGCCAAGCCCAGCGATATCCCAATTCAGCAACCGAGGAGGCCTTTGGCGGTGAATCGGCAGACCGCGCGGGCGCGC
The DNA here is from genome assembly GCA_035606745.1 of Tepidiformaceae bacterium. GTDB lineage: Bacteria > Chloroflexota > Dehalococcoidia > Tepidiformales > Tepidiformaceae > DATNET01. The sequence goes on along the minus strand of DATNET010000118.1, from coordinate 2,642 downwards.
GGACTTACGATTCCGAAGGCACTGCTGCTTCGCGCGGACGAGCTGATTCAGTAGTCCGATGCGAATGTCCGCTTGTGGCCGGTTGGGCTACCGTCGTGGGTCGGGAAGATCGCCGAAAAGACGGAGGTTTAGCTGCTGGGGAGCAGCGGTCGTCAGCTCGCGAAACGCAAGATCGCTGACCGGCGAAGAGCCGTCGCAAAAACGCGCGTGAAACGCGTCGCCGCTAGTGGGCACGAGAGTTAAAGTCGCAACCGGGAGGCGCCGGGCCAACACGCGACAGATTTACGGTGCCTGACGCTCCAGCATTGCTTCCCGCGGTGAAATTGAAGGTCCACTGCGCATTCTCGCAGCCGAAGAAGGTTGCGGTGGCGGTGCCCACCGTTTGCGTCCTGACGGTGAACGCCGGGTCGGGGCTGCCCCCAATCACACCGCCCGTCGTCTCGTAGAGAGTCACCCCCAAGCCAGACATACTCGGAACGAGTGCCCCTAGCCCGGTGTACCAGCGTTGCACCTCCTCTTCCGCGTCCGTCAACGCGCCGTCCCTTGAATAGGTGTACCAGACGACGAATAACACATCGGCAACCGGATTCAGCTCGACGAACAGGCCCTGACCTGGGATCGCTGGGTCGAACCAGTTGCCGGAATAGGAGAACTGGATATCCGGGCGGCTCGCGCCGTCGTCGGAACAAGTGACGTTGGGTGTGAGCCGCACCAAAGGCATCGTTTGGGAAAAGGGACCCCAGTGACGGTCCCATAGGACATCTTGGTACTTCATGCTTGCTATCGAGCAATCGAGAAACGTCAGCACCACGGTCCCGATAGGCGTGCTCTGGGTTGCTGGTGGCGCGTTGAATTTGCCGCCGCCGACGTTCTCGAAAAGTGTGAAGGTGGCGCCAGATTGCCCAGTCTGTACGGTTCCACCAAACGTGTACCAGCGCTGGCCGGTTTCCCAGCCAACGGCGAAGGTCGCCCAACTCCCCTGGAGGTAGCCGACTCCTGGAGCGATAGCGTCCTGATAGACCTCGATCTCGACGCCCTGGCCGGTGGCCGCGGGGTTGTACCATGAACCGGTGAGGCCATGCTGGTTGATATCGACAGCCAGCGCAGGCCCGGAGAGCCAGGCGGGAACGATCATGATCGCCAGCGACAAGTGACGGATCAGGCAGGCGGGCGCGATGAGCAGCGTCGCGAATGCGCGGAATTCCATCGTTGTCTCCCAGGCTAGAGATCACGGAGAACGGTCGCCAACGAACCCCGCGAGTGCCTTCGCCGGCTGGTACATCGAGGCGCATCACGTGGGCGCAGCAGCACGCGGATGGGTACGTATACCGTACGCTTTCGAATCGACGAGCACAACTGGCTCTGCCACAACTCTACGTGGTGGGCTGCGGCGGCTACGGGGGCATGCTCAGTAGCGATAGTGGCGGTTCTGCTAACGCGATGAACTACGGCCTCAAACGCAATGACGCCCTAACGATGGATTCGGGATCGAGGGGACAACGTCTTGAACCTTCACACACATCCAGCCGCCGCTAGCGACTGCTAGAATCCGCGCGCAAGGAAGGGCGGCGTCGGGCGCATCGTGCATCGACGCGCCCTTCCGAAGCGAACGTAACGTCGGGGAGAGATTCGCATGCCATCGCCTGCCGCCGCTTCGGAAGTCCTGGCGGCCGTCCGCAAGTCGCCCGGCAACCGGGTGAAGGTCGCGGTTTCCGACATCGACGGCATCCTGCGCGGCAAGTACCTGCACAAGGACAAGTTCGAGGCCGCACTCGAAGGCGGATTCGGCTTCTGCGACGTCGTCTTCGGCTGGGACTGCCACGATCAGTGTTACGACAACACGACCTACACCGGCTGGCACAAGGGCTTTCCCGACGCGCTCGCGCGGATCGACCCCGGCACGCATCGCAAGGTGCCCTGGGACGACAACGTGGACTTCTTCGTCGGCGAATTCGTCGTTCGCGAGAACGGCCGCGACAAGCCCTATCCGCTCGACGGCAGACAGGTGCTTCGGCGCGTGCTCGCCCGTGCGGCGAAGCTCGGCGTCGTGCCGATGTGCGGGCTCGAGTTCGAATTCTTCAACTTCAGCGAAACGCCGCAGTCGTGGGCCGCGAAGCAGGGCGTCGATCCGACGCCGCTGACGCCCGGCATGTTCGGCTATTCGCTGCTGCGCGCGAACCACTCGCGCGATTACTTCAAGGCACTTTTCGAGGAGATGGCGGCGTTCGGCGTGCCGATCGAGGGCTTGCACACCGAGACCGGGCCCGGCGTCTTCGAAGCGGCGATCGTTTTCAGCGAAGCGCTCGAGGCGGCCGATCGCGGCGCGCTCTTCAAGACAGGCGCGAAGGAGATCGGCGCACGCTTCGGCATCATGCCGAGCTTCATGGCGAAGTGGAGCGCGCAATACCCGGGATGCTCGGGCCACTGCCACCAGTCGCTTTCGGACGGCAGGAAGAACCTGTTCCACGACCCGAAGGGCCGCAACGCGATGAGCAAGCTGTTCGAGAGCTACCTCGCCGGCCAGCTCGCGACGCTGCTCGAATTCGCGCCGATGTTCTGGCCGACGATCAACAGCTACAAGCGCCTCGTCGACGGCTTCTGGGCGCCGGTGAAACCGACGTGGGGCGTCGACAACCGCACCG
>DATNET010000116.1:0-5076 GCA_035606745.1 Tepidiformaceae bacterium | reverse complement strand
CTCGCCGCGTGGCGATTCAAGAACCCAGTGGTGTACACAGTCACCGACCAACTGGAGCGCCTCAGCCTTGGACATGTGGAAATTCCCCTCGACACGGTTAAGGTACCGATGGGGGAGATTCACCCGCCACCACCCTTCGGCCCGCGTCAGTGTAGTACCTGCTATAAACGCTTTCAATGGGTTATTCGGAATCGTCCAGCATTCCCATTAAAGGTGTGATGACGACGCGTCCTTCACGTACGGAAACAGCCTTTACCACCTCTGCTATCGCTGGCACGAGCAGCTCGCCACGCTCCGTCTTTACCACGTAGACATCGTTTCCGCCGGGCTGCATGACCTCGCTCAGGACGCCAAGCTCACGTCCGTCTTCGGTGACGACACGCAATCCGATGAGTTCGTGGACGAAGAATGACTCATCGTCCTCTCGCAGCACGTCCGCATCCGGCGTCTCGAGCAGCTCACCGCGCAGCGGTTCCACCTGCGCGCGGTCGGAGATGCCCTCCAGTGCGAGGATCCAGGCTTCCTGGTCCGGCCGCGCGCGCATGACGACGCGCCGCACCCCGCCGAGGTAGACCGGCCGCCCTCGCTGCAGATTGCGCGCCGATGGCGAAAATGCGGCGACGCGAAGCTCGCCCTTGAGCGCGTGCGGCCGCAGCACGCGACCGACCGCCGTATAGCCTTCGCGCGGTTCACGTGGGGTGGTTGCGATATTGAAGCTCTTGTTGCGCGGCCTGGCCGGCCTCGCTCGCGGAGCGTCGGGGCTGGTCCCTGGAGCCGGCTCGCCTCCGCCGATGGGCGCGGGACTGCCTGCGCCGGAAGCGGTCTCGCGGTGGTCAGTCAGTCGCCGATCTCCAGGCCGACACGCATGTCTTCCTTGACCGCCGCGACCTTGATCATGGAACGCATGGACGACGCGATGCGTCCGCCTTTGCCGATCACCTTGCCCCAATCGCCTTCAGCCACGTCCAGGCGCACGACGAACCGATCGGGATCGTCGGTCTCCGTGATCTTCACCTCGTCTGGCTCGTCGACGAGTGCCTTGGCCAGGTATTCGATGATCTGGCCCATCATCGTCTCGGGCATGGTCAGGCCTTCGCCGGGGCTGCCGTGGCAGCCGTCTTCTGAGCCCGCACGGGCGCTGGCGTGGTGATGACACCGGCTCGACGAAGCAACTTGTCGGCAGCTTCGGACGGCTGTGCGCCCTTGGCGATCCATGCCTTGGCCTTTTCGGCATCGACGACCACGGATGGCGGGTCTGTGTGAGGGTCGTAGGAGCCGAGGTTTTCAAGGAAGTCGCCGTCGCGCTTGTCCGGCTGGTTAGCTACGACGATGCGATAGTACGGGTGATGCTTCTTGCCGACTCGGCGCAGGCGGATTCGGATCATGGGTCAATCTCCTCGAGTGGCCCCGGCGCTCAACGGGACGAGTAAACGCTTTGCGAGTCATCGTACGACATGACGGCATTACGCGCCGGAGGCGTCCGTCAATCGAAGGGGGACGGTGACCGCTGAGTGTTAGGATCCCTACCGCATGCCTGGTAGCACGGGGAAGCGGCCGCTGCTGAGCGTCTTGGCGATTTTGCGTGCTTCGAAGAACTGCTTGAGCAGTTGGTTGACGGACGTGGCATCGGTGCCGCTTCCGCGGGCGATGCGCTTCCGGCGCTTGCCATCGATGCGATCCGGGTGGCGGCGTTCCCACGCGGTCATGGACATCACGATAGCTTCGGCCTTAGTGAAGAAGCTGTCGTCCATGTCGTCGACGTTGAGCTGCGCCTTGATCTTATTGAAGCCGGGGAGCATGCCGACCAGCTGGCCGAGCGGCCCCATCTTGCGCACCTTGCGGAGCTGCTCGACGAAGTCCTGGAGGTCAAACGTGCCCTTCTTCATCTTGTCGGCGAAGCGGTCTGAATCTTCTTCGCCCATCGATTCCTTGGCCTTTTCGATGAGCGAAAGCATGTCACCCATGCCGAGGATTCGCCCGGCGAGCCGGTCTGGGTAGAACGCTTCGAGGGCGTCGGTTTTTTCGCCGATGCCGATGAATTTGACGGGCACGCCGGTTACGGCGCGAATGCTGAGCGCGGCGCCACCGCGGGCGTCGCCGTCCATCTTTGTGAGGATGAGGCCCGTCGTCCCAACTTTGTCGTGGAACTCTTTGGCCGCCGTCACCGCGTCCTGCCCGGCCATGGCATCGGCCACGAACAGCACTTCTTGTGGCTGGAGCTGCTTTCGAAGGTCTGCGACCTCCTTCATCATCACCTCATCGATGTGTAGCCGGCCGGCGGTATCGACGAGCAGGTGAGTGATGTTCATCTTTCGCGCCTTGTCCAGCGCATTCGCGGCAATGACGGCGGGCTTCACCGAAGTGCCTTCTTCGTGTACCGGGATGTCGACGGCTTTAGCGAGTGTGACGAGCTGTTGGACGGCGGCCGGGCGGTAGACGTCGCACGCAACGACAAGCGGCCGCTGGCCCTGCTTCTTGAGCAGATTGGCCAGCTTGACGATATGCGTCGTCTTACCAGCGCCCTGCAAGCCGACCAACATGATGACCTTCGGTGGGCGTGATGCCGTTGCTAACTGCGGCGCCGCCCCGCCAAGGATTTCGACGAGCTCCTTGTGGACGATGTCGATGACCTGTTGCGCGGGGCTGAGGCTGCGCAGCACTTCCGCGCCGAGCGCCTTCTCCTTGACCCGCGTCGTAAACTCTCGGACGACCTTGAAGTTCACATCGGCTTCGAGCATCGCCATGCGCACTTCGCGCAGGGCCTGGTCGAGGTCCTCCTCGGTCACGACGCCCCGGCTACCAAACTTCTTAAATGCACCCTGCAGCTTGTCGGTCAGCGATTCGAACATGGGGATCAGTATAGAGGAACGGGTGGTCTGAGTTCCGAGGCCCGAGGCCCGAGGCCCGAGTCAGGACCGCGAACTCCCTAGACTGCTGTACACTCAAGTACACGTATTCTGTACAGGATCAGTGGATGACCGAAACGTCTTACAGCTTCGCCCGTGCTCACCTTGCCGAACTTTGCAACCAGGTTGCGGCCGACCGGGAGGCCGTTATCATCCGCCGGCGCGATGGCGAGGATGTCGCCCTTATCGCCGCCGACGAACTGTCATCCATCCTGGAGACCATCCATCTCCTGCGTTCGCCGAAGAACGCCGAACGGCTGATGGCGGCCATTGAATCAGCCCGGCGTGGAGCTGGCACGCCTGGGACTGTCGACGAGCTGCGAGCGGAGTTCGGACTTGCGTCCAGCACGTGAGCGCGACGCCGTATTCCAGCGTGACTTCCGCGAAGACCTCGCCTACTGGGTCATAACAGCACCGCGCATCGCCAACCGCATCCTAAGCCTGGTCGAAGCAGTGCTCCGCGACCCGTTCACGGGCATTGGCAAGCCCGAACCGCTCAAGGGCCTCGGCTCGGACGTGTGGTCGCGGCGAATCACGGCTGAGCACCGCCTGGTCTATCTCGTCGGCGGTTCTCGCATCGATTTCGTGCAGTGCCGCTACCACTACTGAGGCCCACATCACGCCGATGTACATATGGTGCCCGTTGAACGGGCGGCTGATGCGTGCTGTCCCAGGAGGGAAAGGAACCCCGGCGGGACTACTTCGCCTTCGACGCCTGGCCTGTCGTGAAGGTCGTCGATCGGTAGCCAGTGGCAAGTGAAGGGGGTGCCGTCGTCTTCGCGGGCCTCGAACGTCGAAGGAGTGGGCATGCCTTCGGGCCAATCTGCTTCGAAGATGAAGACGACTTCGTGGCCGGGAACGCCTTCCAGCGTGAACAGGTTTTCGAGGATGCCAAGTTGGTGCAGTTCGCCAATTTCGACCTCAAGTTCCTCGAGGATTTCGCGGCGGGCCGCGGCTTCGGCCGTCTCGCCAAATTCGATGCCACCACCCGGAGCGCGATAGAACGTGCGCTGCTTCACGCGGTCGAAGCCACTCATGAGGAGCACCTCACCGCCGCGGCGGAGGGCGACGAGCGCGATGGTGCGAATGGCTGGCTTCATCCCGCGTCTGGCGGTCGCGCCAGCGCCGACCGCAGCGCAGCCACAGATTCCCCGACGGAAGCTTCGGCGTTGTAGACAGAGCTGCCACAGACCAGCACCGAAGCGCCGGCGTGCGCGCACTGGAGGGCGTTGCCGGCCTTCACGCCGCCATCGATTTCGAGTTCAGCCGTGGAGCCCGCGGCATCCAGCAGGCCGCGGATGCGGCCGACCTTGTCGAGCTGCGCCGGGATCATCTGCTGCCCACCCCAGCCGGGGTTGATGGTCATCACCATCACCTGGTCAACATCCCGAAGGGATTCTTCGATGGCGGCGATCGGTGTGCCGGGGTTTAGGCAGATGCCCGCACGCTTGCCTAGCTTATGGATGGCATCGAGTGTGCGGTTAATGTGGGGTGACACTTCGATGTGGACGTTGATGGTGTCAGCCGCTTCGGCGAACGCTTCGAGCTGGCGCTCCGGTTCAACGACCATCAGGTGGATGTCAAAAGGAAGCTTCGTGATCTTGCGGAGCGAACGCACCAGCGCGTGTCCGAACGTGATGTTCGGCACAAAACGCCCATCCATGACGTCCAGATGGAGCATGTCGACGCCAGCAGCTTCAGCAGCCAGCACTTCTTCGGCGAGGCGAGCGAAGTCGGCTGTGAGGATGGAAGGGGCGAGCTTGACGTGCCGCATTTAGCGATTCTAACGCGAAACGCGCTCACAATTTATACTTGCCTGCGTAGGCGTTTGAACAATTATGGCTGTCCGTATCGTCACCGATTCCACTTGCGACCTCCCGGCCGATCTCGTGACGGCCTACGGCATCACGGTGGTGCCGCTCACCGTGTTCTTCGGCGAAGAGGCGCTGCTCGATGGCGTCGAGATCAACGCGGACGAATTTTACGAGCGGCTGCGGGCATCGAGGCAAGTGCCGCGCACCAGCCAGCCGTCTGTCGAGCTGTTCCGTGCCGCGTACGAAGAGCTCGGGCACGAAGGGAACGAGATCGTATCGATCCACATCTCGTCGCAGCTCTCGGGGACGCTGAACGCCGCATCGGTGGCACGCGAGCAGGCCGTGGAGCAGGGCGT
>DATNET010000115.1:0-6767 GCA_035606745.1 Tepidiformaceae bacterium | reverse complement strand
TTTCGCCAGGCGTTTGCCAACCGCAAAGCCCCAGCGACTGCACTCAGTCCCGTTCGAGCGGTGACGCACGACGAGAAGGGGACCGCCTACGACGGTCCCCTCTTTGTAAACAGTGTCGAATTCGGTGCCTTTGCGCAGGCGTTCCTGGCGCTGCACGACGTTCTCCCAGCAGCCGGCGGCATCGCCGGCGTTCCGAACTAGCGTTAGACCACCGTCAGCCGCTTACGGCCCTGCTTTCGGCGATTCTTGAGGACGAGCCGCCCGGCGCGAGTCGACATGCGCTGCATGAAGCCATGGACGCGCCGGCGGGGGATGGTATGAGGCTGATAGGTGCGCTTCGTGGCCACGGCGCGTGTCTCCTTCACATAGAGGCGTGAACAACCAGCCTAGCACGCCTTCGCGGCTCAGAGAAATTCGCCTGCCTGCCGCGTCAGCCGCCGCCGTAAGCGAGCTTGTATGCCGCATAGTGCTGGAATATCTGCTCGACATAATCTGAGGTTTGGGCAATGTTGACCTGCTCGACGAAGTCTGCCGCGTCGCTGCTGCTCGCGGCGGCCTGCCACTTGCGCGCACTTCCCGGCCCGGCGTTGTACGCCGCCAATGCGACGGCCGGGTCGTGGAACTCCTTGAGTTGCTCACCGAGGTAGTAGGCGCCGAATTGCAGGCTCGTCGCCGGGCGAAAGAGGTCGGCGGGGGTGAACTGCTCGACGCCGAGCGCGGCGGCGATCGCGGAGCCGGTCTCCGGGATGACCTGCGTGAGCCCCAGGGCGCCCGCGTACGAGCCCGCATCTGCGTCCCAATAACTCTCCTGTCGCACCACGGCGGCGAGGAATAGCGGGTCGATGTTATTGGCCTTCGCCACAGCCTGCAGCTGTCCCGTGTAATCGAGTGGGTAGGCCACGCGCAGAAGGTCGCGCGGCACGTCGGTCCATGGCACCTTCGTGTCGGCCTGGAGCTTCACGGCAAGCTGTGCCGCAATGTCGACAAGCCCGGCATTCGAAGCATCCTGGGCGAGCTCGAGCAGCCGCCAGGCGCTCGCCCCGTCCGCGTCATCGAGAAGGACCGAGGCCGCAGCATCACGCAGACCGAGCCCTGCGAGTTCGGCAGCGGGCGTAGGCAGGCTGCCCGGGAGTTTGCCGGGGATGATCGTGTTGAGCCACGCGCCGATCGCGGTCCAGTTCACGGCCTGGTTGAGGTCGCGCGCTTTGTAGGTAACGTCGGGCGCGGCCTGGGTGCCAAGCATCCTCGCGGCAGCCTGACCGTAAAAACCGAGAGAATCGGCGGCCTCCGCCTGGGTATAGGACCGCGCCGCCGCGAAGACGTTGCCAGCGAGGGCCTCCGCGCGGCCATTCCAATAGAGGAGGCGGGCGTCCTGGGTAGCGGACACCTTTTGCCAGGCCGCGACCGCGGCTCCGGGTTCGCCGGCGGCGAAGAGGACGTAGCCCGCGCGGAAGGCAGATTCGGCGGTGAATTCGCCCGGGGGTCCGCCGTTGACCAGCGCGACATAACGCGCCGAGGCATCTGCGGCATCGCCGGTCCCTTCGATGGCGCGCGCGGCCCAGTATTCGGCCCGCTGGACGTACACCGAATCTGTAGGGATGGCGGCCGTGGCGTCGTAGTACTTCATCCCATTCGCGAGGTCTCCGGAATCGTCGTAAGCCGCGGCAAGAAAGAACATTCGGTAGGCGAGGTCGCTGTTGGAAATGCCCGGCTCCGCGATGGCTCGGGTGAGCACCGCTTCCGCGTCTGCGAGATGGCCTTGCCGGTAGTCGACGACGCCCTCATCGCCTGGGTCGACTGCGATGCCGGCGGCGTGGAGGTCTGCCAGCGCGGGAAGCGCCTGCGCCGATGACGGGTCGTCTGAAATGATCGCCCGAAGCTGGGCTGCGAAGCCCGCATCGTTGCCGCTGGCACGATACAGCGTGGCCAATTCGTATCGCACGCTCGGGGCGCCGTTGGCGGCGACGATCCTGGCCAGCCACGTCTCGAGGGCGGCAGTGTCGCCGGCGGCGCGAGCGGCACTGGCACGCGCCTGGTAGACGGTGAGCTCCAGAGACGAGTCGACCCCGGGCAGAGCGAGGAGCTTGTCCCAGGCGGCGGAGGCGTTCTCGGCTTCACCGCTGGCTTCAAGCGCGGTGGCGTATTCGATCATCACGTACGGCGTGAGGGCGTCGTTGAGCGGGGCCGCTGCGAGCGGTGCTAACACCTTGATGGCGTCTTCAGCGCGGCCGGCCTGGTCCAACCGGACGCCGAGAAGGTACGCGGCCTGGCGCACGGTTGCCCCGCCCGGTGGGGCGCTGGCGACAGCACGCTGGAGCAGTACGATGGCGCCGCTCGTGTCGCCGTCGGCATACGTGGCGATGCCCGCGCCGAGCGACGCCTCCGCCTTCGTTTCGGGATCCGTCGAGACGGCGGCGACGGCGTTGTAAGCCGCAGCGGATGCCGCGTATTCGCCCAGCTTGAGCATGCCGCCGGCGTTCAGCATCGCCTGCTGCGAGCTCGCGCGCGTCTGCGCTTCGGCTGGTGCCGTTGCTGGCAGAGCTTTGCCGGGGACGATGCTCGCGCCACTGCCCTTGCCACAGGCGCCGAGCACCCCGGCCGCCAGCGCCGCGAAAGCGAACATGATGAGCAACAGGGCGTTCGTGGTGAGGGGGAAGCGGCGGCCGTTGCGCTCAGGGCGGCGATTGCCTTTGACCGTCACCCACGGGATGCTAGGCGGAGGCGTCGAGCCACGTCAAAGCCGTTGCGCACCGCCTTAACGTTCGTGCTCGACATTGGCGTTCGACATCCACGTTCAACGCGAGACACGGGCGTTGAAGCGCACAGAAAGAGAAGGCCGGCCAATGCAAGGCTCGACCCCGCTGCCGCAGGTCAATGCTCTGCCGATGACCCTCGGCGAAGCGACGGCCTCTCAAAACGCATGGATCGAAGTCGACGTGGGAGCAATCGAGGCCAACGTCGCGGCGCTCCGCGCGGTCATCGGCGGCGGTGTCGAACTGATCGCGGTGGTCAAGGCAAATGCGTATGGTGCGGGCGTGGAAGCGTTCGCGCCCGCGCTCGAAGGGGCCGGCGCCGACCGCTTTGCCGTGGTGTGGCCGGCCGAGGCGCTGGCGCTGCGACGCTTCGGGATAACGAAGCCGATCCTCGTGCTCGGTCATGCGTTCCCGGCCGACGCGGAGTCTGCCGTGGCCGCCGATGTGACGCTGATTTGCCACTCGCTGGAACTTGGAGAAGCACTGTCCGGAGCCGCGGTCTCGCAGGGCCGCACCGCCAACGTGCACGTCAAGGTGGATTCCGGCCTCCACCGATTTGGCCTCGAACTTGATAACGCGGTCGAGCTTGCCGAGGCGTTGCGTGAACTGCCCGGGTTGCGCGTCGAAGGGCTGACCACACACATGGCGAACGCCGACGAACAGGACGATTCGTTCGCCGACCACCAGCACGCGGTCTTTGCGGAGGCCGCCCGCAGGCTTCCGTGGATCCCCTACAGGCACACGGCCAACTCAGCGACGGCGTTACGCCGCAAGGAGCTGCGCTACGACGGCGTGCGGATCGGCCTGGCCCTCCACGGAGTCCTGCCCGACAACACGCCCGGACCGGCCCTCACGCCCGTGCTTTCGCTCAAGGCACGGCTCGCCCGCGTCACGCCAGTCCACCCGGGCGAAGGTGTGAGCTACGGCCTGACCTGGCGGGCCGAACGAGAATCGCGAGTCGGGCTCGTGCCGGTCGGCTACGCGGACGGCTGGCGCCGCGGGCTTGGGAACACCGGACGAGTGCTCGTGCGAGGCCAGTCGTGCGCGATGGCCGGGCGGGTGTGCATGGACCAGTTCCTCGCCGATGTGACCGAGGTTGCGGGCGCCGCCGAAGGCGACGAAGTGGTCCTGCTCGGCCAACAGGGCGCCGGGCGCATCACCGCCGAAGAGGTGGCGAGCCTGACAGATACGATCCCATGGGATGTGTTCGCATCCCTGCAAACGCGCCTGCCACGGTTCTACCACCGCGGCGGAGTGGTGGAGCGGGTGGTCTAGCCGCGACCAGGCCGGCCCAAACAGTCAGAGCTGAGAATTGCGGCCGGCCTTCATGGCTGCGAGCACCGCCGCGCCGTTGGCGGGCCCCCAGAGGTGCGTCGCGCCGGGGATGAATTCCGCCGAGCAGTGCGGCAAGCGGCTGGCGAGGCTTCGGCCCATGCTTGGCGGCACCTGCGTGTCCGCGTCGCCCTGCCACAACAGCACCTCCGTGGATACTTCTTGGAGTCCGAAACCCCACGGGCGCGTGAGGAGTGCCCCATCATCGGCAGCGCCCCGCACGCCATGACGAAACGCCTCTTGCGCGGAACGGAGCAGGACGGCTTCGAGGCCCGGCCTCGTGGCGAGGAGGGTGCGGTCCGCACGGGAGAACGCCCGGGTCGCGAGCCCGGGAAAGCGCCGCACCACCATGGACATTACTCCGAACGGCAGCCCGAGTGCCCACGGCGCGCGACGAGCACCGACCATCAGGCAGCGGTTCGCGACCGACATCCCGGCGAGCGACGCCGAACCCGTGATTTCGGACGGCGAGGAAACGCACGCGACCCTGCACACCCGCCCTGCCAGCCGCGCTCCGCAGGCGAGGGCATACGGTCCGCCGCCGGAATATCCCACCACCGAAAATTGTTCGATGCCAAGGAGCGTCGCCGCTTCGGCGACGTCATCCGGCCAGCCGGCGATGGTGTGGCCGGGATGGAAATCGGAAAGGCCGTAGCCCGGCCGTTCGAGCGCCACGAGGCGAACCTGTGCGGCTTTCGCGGGTGCATCCCAGGCGGCTGCTTCTAGCCGCGAGCCGGGCCAGCCGTGAAAGTAGAGCACGGGCTCGCCTTCGGGGTCGCCATATTCGGTGTAGCCGAGGAGCCGGCGGTCGGCGAGCTTGAGCACCTGTTCATGGGGCCGTTGGCGCGCCGGAGCTCGGAACATGGCGCAATTGTAGGGGAAGCGGAGAGACGAGCGGCCAACCCGCGTCGACCGGCGCAGCGGGCGTGGACCGCCATGCAAATTGCAGCCCAACAAGGGACGATTGGTAGTGCCGGAGCTGTGCCCGGCTTACCGCGCCACGAGGAGTGGGACCGCCGCACGGCTCCCGGCGGGTAGCGGCCCCGGCGCCCAGTCGGGCGGGAGCATGAGCTGCGGCCCGTGCAAGAGGCCGTCTTCCGGGCACGAGTGCTCCCAGCGCTGCGCATCGAGCGGCAGGTGGGGCGTGTAGGGCGTGCGGGCGCGCGCTTCGATCGATCGCCACCGGCGTGTCACGGTGAAACCCAGGGTGGTTCGCCGGCGAGCACCCCGGAGGTTTTCATAGATCCAGTGCCAGCAGGCGTGCCGCTCGGGTGCGATCGAGTCTTCGTGCTTCCAGAATTCGGGCGGATGCGACTCCCGTTCGCCGAATATCACACGCGGGGGGCAGGTGATGTGAGTGAGCTCGTGGCGCGCGATGAATCGCACCACAGCCTCCGGCGTCCCTGGGTGATTGAGCACCGGGTGAAAGACGATGAGGTGGCGGTCGTAGCCCATGAAGTGCGAACGGATCGAGGCAAGCGGCCCTTCGGCCACAATGCGCACCTCCACCCGCTGTGGGATCTCGGGGAACGTGGCCGCCCGTTCTTGTTCCACGACCTCCGTGAATGAGAACGGCGCAACGTTCTCGACCGGTTGGAAGAGCAACGGCTGAAAGCGATACATGGCCATTGGGCGGACGCTCCTGGGGCTGGGGAACGACAGTATCGCCCTGCGATGCCATCAATGTCACCCCGCGACAACCCTGGACGCTAGGGGGTCACAGCCCCTCGCGGCTGGCTCAAAAGCCGTTCGAACCATCGCTAAAACGCAATGCGTCGAGCAGCACGCCGTCGCTCGACATCTCCCAGTGGACGTGGGGGCCGGTCGCGAGCCCTGTGCTGCCCGCAAGCCCGATGACGTCGCCGGTGTGCACCATGTCGCCCACTTTGACCTTGAATTCGCTCATGTGCGCGTAGCCGGAGAAGAGGCCGCCGCCATGGTCGATAATGACCATGTTGCCCCGCTCGGAAAGCATCTGCGCCAGTACCACGCGGCCGCTGTTCGCGGCGTGGACGGGCGTGCCAGCATCGACGCCGATGTCGGTGCCCGAATGGTGGCCAGTGGGCGGGCCGCCCTGATAGGAGCGCTGTTCGCCAAAGTGCGCGGTAATCGGCCCCTGCACCGGCATCTCCCACGGGCCGTTCCAGAGTTTTTCGGGCGTTATCTTGCCGTAGACGGCGTTGAGCGTCGCCTCTTCGGCGTTGACGAGCGCCGGGTCGAGCAGCTTCGCGGTCTGCGGGTCGAATGTGAGATTGTCGACATCCACATCCCACTTGGTCTGGAGCACGGTCACGCTCTCGGCCAGCGTCCCTTTCGAGCCGTTGGCGGTTGTAAAGGAAACCTTCACGTCCTCTGGCCCCGGCGGGTCGGCCGCATCGACGCCGATGAAGGCGTACATGCTGTGGTCGCCCTTCGTGAGCGTGTAGTTGCGCCCGATGAAGTTGATGCTGCCGCTCGTTACATCGCCCACCACCGAGGCAAGAATCGCGCCGGCCTGGTAGACGTTGATGGTCGAGAGCATGAGTTGCGGCGGCGGTGCCGGGGTACTCGTCGGCGTGGCCGTCGGGCTGGCCGGGCGAGCGGCCGGCGAGTGAGACGCCGAAACCGCGGGAGCGGCCGTGTCACCTGCCGGCGTGACGATCTGTACCGAGACAGTGGCAGAGGGGCCGCCGCCACCGGTAC
>DATNET010000106.1:0-2655 GCA_035606745.1 Tepidiformaceae bacterium | reverse complement strand
GCCGGGCGATTGGCGTCTGACGGCCGGTTACCGGGAAGCCGTTCGTTGTGAGCGTCTGCCGGTAGAGCGATTGCTTCGTCGCGATCTCGGCGTGCGTGCTGTGAGGGTCCATGAGCAAATCGTGACCTGCTTCAGCGGCGCGCCTGATGGATTCTGGGGATGTCCCCGCGAGCCAGACCGGCGGATGAGGCTTCTGCAGAGGCTTCGGCAGCATCTCCACATCCGAAAATTGCCAGAACCTACCATCGAAGCGGAGCCTCTCAGTGGTCCACGCAGCCTGCACGACTTCGACGCACTCGCGGAAGCGGTCGGAACTCTCCTCAGCCGGCACATTGAAGGCGCGGAACTCCTTGGGGTCGAAGCCTCGGCCGGCGCCCCAGTTCAGGCGTCCTTCGGAGAGGTGATCGAGTAGCGCAAGTTCTTCCGCAAGGCGCAGCGGGTGGTAGAACCCGGCGAGCGTCACGGCTGTTCCGATACGCAGGTTCTTCGTCCGGGCCGCGATGTGCGTCCCCATAAGCGTGACCGACGGGCAGATGCTGTACGTGTTGAAGTGGTGCTCGGCGAGCCAGACGGCGTCGTAGCCACCCTCGTCCATGATGGCGACGCGTTCGAACGCGCGCTGGTACACCGTTTCGAGCGGTACGCGGCGCGTCCACGAGAAAAACTGCAGCACGCCGACTTTCATCGGCGAACGCTGCGCCGACGACTCGGCGGTTTGGGTAGAGGACATGGTGAGCCTCGTCTCGCCTGAAGTTCGGACCGGCGAACGATAGCACTATCGGCCATCCGCGGCTGAGTCATCCGAAAGTCAGGGAGCCGCTTGCGGCCCGGCAGGACCAGTTGCCGGCGGGACGAGTACGCCGATGGCCCATTCGTAGCCATCGGGATCGCGGACGAGGACTTCTCTCCACCCGTGGCCCTTGTTTGCCGTCGGCACCACGACCTCGGCGCCGTGGTCGCGCGCGAGCTGCTCGACGTCGTCCGGGTCGAGCACGCCGAGCAGGCGCACCTGGGCTCCGATGCCGCGCGTTTGTCCGGAGACCAGCTGCGGGTGCCAGGGGTGCGAATCGTGGGTGTGGTCGGCGTGGAGCATGACTTCCGCGTTACCAACACGAACCGCCGCGAAATCAATGTCCTGGTAGTGTGCCTCTGCCTTGAGGACGTTGCGATAGAACGCCACCGATGCCGACGTGTCTCGCACCAGCAGGTTCAGTGAAAGCGCGGGGAGCAGTGCACCGTAGCGGAAGCCGGGCATCCATGGCACCGTGCCTTCGGGCCTCTTGCGCGTTCCCATGTAGCGTCCCTCACCTAGAGTGATTGTGCGCCGTCAGGCCTGTGGGGCAGAACCAGCCGCCGCCAGGCGCCGCTTGGCTTCGGCCACAATCGATTCAGGTAGGGGGCCCTTCACGGCGGCTTCGACGTTGGCGCGCAGGTGGGCCGGGTTGCGCGTGCCGACGATCGTTGTGTCGAGGTCGGGGTTGGAGAGCGTGAATCGGAGCGTGAACTCCATCGGCGACATGCCATTGAGGAGGTCCTCAAGCCCGGCATTGTCCCAGCGGTCGCGGGGGTTCGGCGGAAGGAGGCGGTCGGACTTATGTTCCCAATCGGACGGCGCTCCACGAGCCGCGCCACCACGAATGACCACCCCGGCGCCCGTCCCCGCCGCTCGCGCGATTACGGTCTCGTGTTCGCGCTGGATGGCTGAATAGGGCACCTGGAACGCTTCGAAGACGCCCATCTCGATCTGGGCGGGAAGGTTCGGGAGCGTGCCGGACATGCCGATGTGGCGCACCTTGCCCTCGCGCTGCAGTTCGAGGAGCGCGTCGAGGCCTCCATCCGCGCGGAGCTGTTCAGGCGTCGGGCTGCCATGGAACTGGACAAGGTCCAGGTAATCCGTGTTCATTCGCCGGAGGCTCTGTTCGACGCCAGCGCGCACGTTTTCAGCGGTGAAGACGTGCGGGTTGGGCTGATTGGCCGGGGCCGGCGTGCCGCCCACGATGCAGCCACACTTGGAGGCGAGGAAGTATTCGGAACGGCGCCCGCTGATCGATTTGCCGATGAGCTCCTCGCTGCGGCCGTAGTCGGGGGAGGTGTCGATATAGTTGATGCCGCTATCAAGGACGGCGTTGAGGATGGCAGCCGCATCCTCGTCGGAGACTTCAGGGCCGCGCGGGGCGCCGCGCAGTTCCATCGCACCGTAGCCGAGGATTGTGGCGTCGATCCCCGTCCTGCCGAGTGGGCGCTTTGCGAGTTCAGTCATGGTCCCTCCGATGTACCTCAGGAGCTCGATTCGCGTGCGTAGTCCCAGGAGATAACTTTCGTTGGCGTCACCGTGACCAGCGTCCCCGGATCACTCGAAGCGTCGGCGTACCGCTCTCCCTGCTTTTCACCGAGATAATGAATGGCAATCTCACGGGCGAGCGCGCTGTCGCCTTTCGAAGAGGAAGCCGTGCCTTCGATCACCGCGGCCTTGTAGGGCGCGCTCTTGGAGTCGATAACGACGCTGATGTGATGGTTCTTCTTAAGGTTGCGCATCTTCTTGGATGAATCGCCGGTATGGAAGAGCACCTTGCCATCGCGCCAGAGGTACCAGATGGGCATGGCATGAGGTACTCCCGCGGGCGACGCGGTGGCAACGACGGCGATGTGCGGCTG
>DATNET010000102.1:0-3484 GCA_035606745.1 Tepidiformaceae bacterium | reverse complement strand
GGGGCCTGCCCCGTTGGCGTCGCGGACCGTGAGGCGCAGGTGGCTCTTATCGGAGCCGACGACCTTCGAGCCGACCAGCCTGACGCCGCGACTGAGCAGGACGGGCTTTCGGTTGCCCTGCCCGCACGGTTCGAAGCGCATGAGACCCTTGATTTCGAGGCCGGTCAGCCCCGAGAGGGGAGCTTCTGCATCGATTTCGATGACGGGACGCAGGTTATCGGCATCGAGCAGTTCGGCGGCGGTGTTGATGAGCCGTTCGCGCAAGATCGGCACGTGCTCGTTGCGCACCGTGAAGCCCGCCGCCGCGCGATGGCCCCCGTGCCGCACGAGCAGCTCGCGTTCGCGGCGGATGGCGGAGACGATGTCGAATTCTGGGATGCTGCGGGCGCTGGCGCGGCTCTCCTGGGCTCCACGATTGAGCACAATCGACGGGCGATGACGGCGGTCCGCCAGCCGCGACGCGACGAGCCCGACGATGCCAGCGTGGATGCGGTCGCTTTCGACGAGGATGAGCGGGTCGTCCCCTTCACCTAAGAGCTCTTCGGCGATGGCGAACGCGTCTTCGGTCTGTTGCTGGCGCTGGCGATTGAGGCGGTCAAGCTCTTCGGCAAGGTGGCGTGCCTGGCGCGGCTCGTTGGCCAGCATCAGGTCGAGCGCGATGTAGGCGTGGCTGAGCCGCCCCGCGGCGTTCATGCGCGGCCCGATGGCGAAGCCGAGCGTCTCAGCGTTGAACCGTTCGGCAGGGGTGCCGGCGATGGACGCCAGGGCTTCGAGCCCGGGACGAAGGCCACGCTGCATCTGTGCGAGGCCGTCGGTCACGATGCCGCGGTTTTCGTCGAACAGCGGCGCCACGTCCACGACAGTGCCAAGCGCGACGAGGTCGATGAACTCGGATTCGTCCAGCGTCCGCCCGTAGGATTCGTACAGCACCTGGAGGAAGCGGTACGCGACGCCGACGGCGGCCAATTCGTCGAACGGGTACGGCGAATCCAGCCGCTTCGGGTTGACGGTCGCGTACGCCGCGGGCATTTCGTCGGGGACGGTGTGGTGGTCGAGGATGACGACGTCCATGCCGAGTTGATTCGCGAGGGCGACCTCCGCGACGGAGCTGATGCCACAGTCCGCCGTCACGAGGACGCCGGCACCACCTTCGCGGAGCCGCTGCACGGCACCGAGGTTCAACCCGTAGCCTTCGCTGAAGCGGTCGGGGATGTAGTTGACGGTCTTTGCGCCGAGTGGCCGAAGCCCCAGTTGCAGCACAGCAATGGAGGTCACGCCATCGACATCGAAGTCGCCGAACAGGGCAACGGTCTCGCCGCTGGCGATGGAGCGACGCAGCCGTTCGACCGCCTCGTGCATGCCCGGCAGCTCAAGCGGGTCGTGGTCCGGGGCGAGGTGGGGTTTATAGAAGAGGTCGGCCTGCGGGCGCGTCGTGATGCCGCGCGCGGCGAGTACGGCCGCGACAATTGGTGGAAATTTTGCGATGCCGTTTTGGCGCGCGTACGGGTCCCGCAGGCGCCAGCGCGCGCGGAGTCGTCCGATGGTTGGCGTCACCGGCTACGCCGAGCCGCTGGGGCGTGGGCTTGCGCCTTCGCCCACGGGGCGTGTGCTGCCGCCTTCGCCAAGGGGATGGTAGCGGCGAAAGATGAGGCTCGCGTTATGGCCGCCGAAGCCCAGTGAGTTGGTCATGACGGCTTCGAGCGAAGCCGAGCGCGCGACGTTGGGCACGTAATCGAGGTCGCACTCGGGGTCGGGGGTCTCGTAGTTGGCCGTGGGCGGGATGATGCCGTGCTGGAGCGCCATCACGCAAATTGCCGCTTCGATGGCGCCGGCGGCGCCAAGAGAATGGCCGGTCAGGGCCTTCGTCGAACTGATCGGCAGCTCGTATGCGTATTCGCCGAAGACGCGCTTCAAGGCGAGCGTTTCGAGCTTGTCGTTCATGGGGGTGGATGTGCCGTGGGCATTGACGTAGTCGATGTCGTCGGGGACAAGGCCAGCGCGCTCGATAGCCTGGAGCATCGCCTTTGCCGCGCCTTCGCCCTGCTCGTCGGGCATGGTGATGTGAAATGCATCGCTCGTCGCCCCGTAGCCGGCAAGCTCGGCGAGGATGCGCGCTCCACGCCCGATAGCATGCTCTTCGGATTCGAGCACGAGCACTCCCGCGCCTTCGCCCATGACGAAGCCGTCGCGATTGAGGTCGAATGGGCGCGATGCGTGGGCCGGGTCGTCGTTGCGGGTCGAGAGCGCGCGAGCGGCAGCGAAGCCGGCCATCGAGATAGGCGTGATCGCAGCCTCGGTGCCGCCGGCGAGGGCGATGGCGGAATCGCCCCGGCGAATCATGTTCGCCGCTTCGCCGATGCTGTCGGCGCCACTCGCACAGGCGCTCACGAGGCAGTAGTTCACGCCCTTGGCGCCGAACTTGATGCTGAGCTGCCCGCTCGTCATGTCGGAAAGCATCATCGGCATAAGGAACGGGCTGACGCGGCCGGGGCCTTTTTCGCGCAGCGTGTCGTATTCGGACATGAGCGTGCCGATGCCGCCGATGGCTGTGCCAAGGATGACGGCGAGGTCGTTCTCTTCAGGAGGCTCATAGCCGCTCTGCTTGAGCGCTTCCTGGGTTGCGGCGAAGGCGAGCTGCGTCACGCGGTCGGCGCGGCGTGCCTCCTTCCTGTCCATATAAAGGGAGGGGTCGAAGTCCTTCACCTCGCCCGCCATCTGCGAGTCGTAACCATCGGGGTCGAAGAGGGTGATGCGGGCGATGCCGGAGCGTGCGGCGAGCAGCGACTCCCAGTTTTCGCATGCGGAGTGCCCGGTCGCGGTGATCATGCCGATGCCGGTAACGACGACGCGCCTGCTCAACGGATGCTCTCTTGGGTTGTCACAGCTTAACCGCCAATATACATCACGAGGCGGCTATGTCCCGGACGACGCCGGGCAGGCGCGTGGCAATGTCGAGTGCCAAAAGCCCGGCACTGCCGAAATCTGCTCGGAGCGATTCCCCGACGGCAGCGTGCACATACACGCCGAGGCAGGCCGCTTCGAACGGGGCGAGCCCCTGGGCAAGGTAGGCGCCGATGATGCCGGCAAGAATGTCGCCGCTGCCGGCCGTCGCGAGCAGCGGGTTGGCGAACGGGCTCAGCCGGGCCTGGCCATCGGCTGAGGCGATGACGGTGTGGGCGCCCTTGAGGACCACCACACAGCCGAACGCGGCAGCCGCCTCTTTGGCGACCTCGAGGCGGCGAGACTGGATGTCCGGCACCGTCGTCTTCATCAGACGTGCGAGCTCGCCCGGGTGGGGCGTGAGGACGACGTTGGAAGGTACGCGTTCGTGGGCATCGGTGAAGGTCGCGATTGCGTTGAGAGCATCAGCATCGAGCACCGCGCCGCCCGGGAGGTCGGCGGCGATGTCGGCCAGCACCGCCCAGGTGAAGGCGCGGGTGTCTTCAGAATCGCCCGTGCCAGGGCCGACCACGGCGGCGCTGAA
>DATNET010000093.1:0-2475 GCA_035606745.1 Tepidiformaceae bacterium | reverse complement strand
CTTCGCCGACCTCGCGCATCGACGGCGGATATCGCCGGGCGAGCCAGCGGCGTACTCGATCTAGGCCTCGTGCGGGGATGGCCGGGCCAACAGTCGTGGACGACACTGATCCCGAACGGAGCGCGCGGCCCGCGGGCGAGCCTTCCAAAGCAGGCGCCGCACTGAATCATCATCGCTCCGCTTACCTGGGCTGCGGCCTGCGTGGGCGGTTCGGAAGCAGCGCCTGCCGCGGCTTCGCGCGCCGCGGGTATGATGGCCCGTCGAAGGAGAACGCAATGGCGGGACGATTGGAAGGAAAGCGGGCGGTCGTGACGGCGGCCGGGCAGGGCATAGGTCGCGCTTCGGCGTTGCTCTTTCACCACGAGGGCGCGGAAGTATGGGCACTCGACATAAACTCCGCCGCGCTGGAGACGCTGCCGGGCGAGTCCCGCGGGATCGGCACGGCCGTGGTGGATGTCACGGACCCCGTAGCCGTGGCCGCGATCGCGAAAGACGCCGGTGCTATCGACATCCTGTTTAACTGCGCCGGGTACGTGCACCACGGCGCCATCCTCGATTGCGACGAGTCGGCGTTCGACTTTTCCATGGACCTGAATGTGAAGGCGATGTATCGCATGGTGCGGGCGTTTTTGCCTGGGATGCTGCAGCGCGGGCAGGGCAACATCATCAACATGTCATCCGTCGTTTCGAGCGTGAAGGGCGCGCCCGACCGCTTCATTTATGGGACCACCAAGGCGGCCGTCATCGGCCTGACGCGTTCGATCGCGGCAGATTACGTCGGCCAGGGCATCCGCTGCAATTGCATCTGCCCCGGGACGGTTGAAACGCCATCACTGCAGGGACGCATCAACGCGTTTGACGACCCGGTGGAGGCGCGCAAGATGTTTATCGCGCGCCAGCCGCTGGGCCGGCTCGGCACGGCGAAAGAGATCGCGGCGCTGGCGCTGTATCTCGCGTCCGACGAGTCCTCCTACACGACAGGCACGGCGCAGATCATCGATGGCGGCTGGTCGAATTGATGCCACCGCCGTTCGAAGCGACGTTCGAGAGCCTGAACCAGCACGAAGTACCGGAGTGGTTCCACGATGCCAAGTTCGGCATCTTTGTCCACTGGACGATGTCGTGCATTCCCGCTTACGCGCCCCAGTCCGGATCGCTGCCGGACCTCATCCGCGACCATCCCGACGACATGATGAAGTACACGCCGTACGCGGAGTGGTACTGGAACACCATCAAGTTCCCCGATAGCCCGGCGGCCCAGTACCACCGCGAAAAGTACGGGGACGCACCCTATGAGGAGTTCCGCAAGCCGTACGAAGCTGGTTTGAATGCGTGGGACCCCAGGGCGCTGGTCGACCTGATCGAGGCGTCCGGCGCGCAGTACGTCGTGCTTGTTACGAAGCACCACGATGGGTTCGTGCTCTGGCCGACCGCGGTTGCGAACCCGCACCTGCATGGTTGGAACAGCGAACGGGACGTGGTCGGCGATTTTGCGGAGGCGGTGCGGGCGCGCGGCATGCGCTTCGGCGTGTACTACTCTGGCGGCCTCGACTGGACGTTCAACCGCGACCCGATCGTCAACTTCAGCGAGATGATGGCCAGCGTGCCGCGCACTCCCGAGTATCGCGCTTACGTGGATGCGCACTATCGCGAGCTGATCGCGCGCTACGAGCCCTCGGTGCTCTGGAACGATATTGCTTATCCGCCGGGGCCAGAGTTGCCCAGGCTGTTCGCCGACTACTACGGCGCCATCCCGGATGGCGTGGTCAATGACCGCTGGGCGCAGCCCGGCAGCCCGCGTTTCCCGCGCCCCCACCATATCGACTTTCGTACGCCCGAATATGCGCAATACGATCAGATCCGCGAGCGGAAGTGGGAATCGACGCGCGGCATCGGACACTCGTACGGCTTTGCGGCCAACGAGGACCCCGCCAGCATCATCACGCCCGAAGCACTCGTGCATTCGTTCGTCGACGCGGTTTCGAAGAACGGCAACCTGCTCCTGAACATCGGCCCGAGGCCAGATGGGACGGTCGTGCCCGAACATGAGGTGCCGCTGCGAGCGATCGGCGCCTGGCTGGCGCGCTATGGGGAGGCGGTCCGTGGCACGCGCCCGTGGCTTCGCGCCGAAGGGACCGCGGTCGATGCGGCGGGCAGCGAGTTCCCGGTGCGCTTCACCAAGAAAGGCGAGCGAGTGTTCGCCATTGTCCTTGGCACACCCGTTGAGGGACCGATGCGCCTCACAGGGCTCGAGGACCAGACGGTAGGGAGCACTGGCCTGGTAGGCGGCCTGTTGGGCGGCAAGGCGGTCGGCTTCGAGCGGCAGGGCGAAGCGCTTGTGCTCGACGTGCCGAGTCTGTCCGCTTCGGAAGCGCACGCGTTCGACCTGCGGCCCTGAAGGAGTACGCCCGGCCTCTGGTGATCGCGCGTGAGCGGGGCGTGATCGGGAGATGCGCAATGCGCACCTGCCGGGGA
>DATNET010000060.1:0-7317 GCA_035606745.1 Tepidiformaceae bacterium | reverse complement strand
CTTCGCCTGTGCTCTGGATGTTTCATGCGGACCCAACCTTGCCGATGATCCCAGTACAATGCCGTCCGTCATGCATCGGCTTTCATACGTCTTTGCTACCAGCATCGTGGCCGTTGTCGCTGCCACGGCCGGGTGGTTGGCCGCGGCGCCCACTCAGGGTCGCGCGCAGCCGGAGAGCAGCGTCGCAGCTGGGCCAGGCCTTGCCTCAGAACTGCGTTACATCGGCCGAGACACGGCGACCGGCATGGCGGCGCCAGTCGACGATCACTTCATCGCCGCTGTCGAGAAGAGCATCGCGGACTACGGCAAGGATGCAGGCACCCCGGTTCCGCCACCTCCCGCCGTGCCGGGCGCAGATGTGGCAACACTGACCGTGCCAGCACTTGGGATCGATGCTGCGCCGGTGAAGCGGTACGGAGTTGACGAATACGGACGCCTCGATGTCCCACAGGACAACCACACCGTGGGTTGGAATCCGGCCTACGCGGCCCTGCCGGGTACCGGCGGCTCGACGTTCTTCGCAGCTCACTACGAATTCGGCGGCCAGCCCGGGATCTTCAACAAGCTTTCGACGCTGAAACAGGGGGACACCATCACGGTGGGCCTCGTCGATGGCTCGAGCCACAGTTACCGCGTCAGTTCGGCGGTGGACTACAACCTCGCCGCCATCGATATGGGCGCCATTCTGCAGGGACGAGAAGGTACGGAGAGCATCACATTGATGACCTGCAGCGGGCCACCTGGACCCGATGGCTACCCGCTCAGGACCGTCGTGCTCGCTGAAAAAATTCCATGAGCGCGCATTCAACAGCCTGGCCGCGGGCGAGTGATGCTACCCCCCGAATGCCTCACTGACGCCATAGGCGTTGTGTTGCGCCTGGAACTGCGAGACTTCGTGGCTCAGCACCAGCAGGTCGTGCTTGGCGCCCTGGCGATCCTTGACGTGGTCCCGCAGCAGCGCTTCGGGGCGGAAGCCGATGCCCTCGAAGGTCGCGATCGCGCCCTTCTGATCGAGCGTCATCTGCGCGACCATTTTCTCGATTCCCTGGGTCAGCGCGATCGCAAACGCTTCCTGCGTCAGGATGCGTCCGAGTCCCTTACCCCGGATTGATTCGGCGATCATGATTCGCAGCTCGGCGACGTGTGCTTCCCATCGCAGCTTATTCTTGTGGATGGTCGCGTACCCAATGATCTTCCCGCCGGACTCGGCGAGTAACGTAGTCACGAGCCCAGCATCAATATCGGCGAGCCAGCCATCGACTGCCGATTCCTCGGTAATGTCCCGGCGGAGGAACAGCAGGTCGTGCTCGGGCATCGCGCGGGCGAAGGCCAACATCCCCGCTTTATCGGCGGGCGTCATGTAGCGCAGCGTGACTTCGCGGCCGTCGACCATCCGGGACTCGGGATAGTGATGCATGCCTTCGTGACTCATAATGAACGCTCCCCCAACCATTGATCGAGCTGTGGCCACAGACGATAGATTGCGTTTCCGCCAGCGACAAGGCTGACATGTCCGCCCTTGAGCATCACTTCCCGCTTGTCTTCGCTGCCGACCATTGGGACCAGCACTTTCGCCGACTCGTAGGGCACGATGTGGTCGTGCTCCGCGACGACGTGGAGAAACGGCACCGTGATGCTCGAAAGGTCAACCCGGCGTCCGTCCAATTCGAAGGTGCCCTTGTAGAGTTTGTTCTCCCACATGAGCTCCTTCGTGTTCTGGCGGAACGCTTCGCCCGGGAATGGGATCTGGTCGGCGCCCCAGCGGTCGAACATGCGGAACGATTTCACAAATTCATCGTTCCACATGTTGTCGAGCAAACGCACCTGCCCGACCACTTTCGAGACGGGCCGCAACATATCGAACGAGGCGTACAGCAACTCTGGTGGGACGTTCCCGAGCGTGTCGACGATTCTATCGACATCGAAATAGCGCTTGTCGCTCCACTGCTTCATGAGCACCATGCCGTCCATGTTGACGGGGGTGGTGAAGCAGGCCAGGTTTTTCAGCGGACCGCCGGGGTTGAGCGCGGCGTACATGCAGGAAAGCATGCCGCCCATGCAATAGCCGACGATCGAGACGTCCGGCTCGCCGCTATCTTCGCGCACGTGCTCGATGCATTCGGGGATAAAGCCGAGCACGTAATCCTCGAATCGCAGGCGCGTGTCTTCCGGGCGGGGGATGCCCCAATCGATCATGTAGACATCGAAGCCCTGCTTCACGAGGAATTCGACGAGACTTTGGCCGGGCGTAAGGTCCAGGATGTACGGCTTGCTGATGAGCGACATAACGAGCAGCACGGGGACGCGGTATACCTCGTCACTCGTGGGGCGATAGTGGTACAGCTTGAGGGTGCCGCGGCTGAAAATAACGTCTTTCGGAGTGAGGCCAACCGCCGGGTCTCCGGCGGCTATGTATTCGAGGCCCTTGATGTTGCGCTGGATCGCCCGGTCGATGACCCCACGCACGCGCTCTTCGATGGCTGGCTCAACTGGCGGTGCACTCGCAGCCACGTTCGCACTCCTTTTCAACCTTTGGCGACAGCCGTCGTGGCTGTTAGGACATCATATGCCAACGCGAAATCGGCTGGGACAACCAGCCCGACATCCGTTCGGCCGCTCGCTAGCTCTTTGCGGGGCGCTTCGTGCGGGCGGGCCGAGGCTTCGGGGTCGTCGTGGACGTGCCGCCGGCCTTCGCTTCCGGATTCGGCTTCGCGAGGCGGTTGATCGCCGCCTCCAGCCCGGCGAGCCGGTCTTCGACGGCGGTCAAGCGGTTGCCGAGGGCGAGGATGTCATCGCGGGTGGGCATGTTCATTGTGGTGAAGTAGCGGCCCATCACCTCGTTGAGGTTTTTCTGCATGCCAAGGTACATGTCCATGCCCCGGCCCATCGCCTGGCTGAACTCGTCCGTGGCCATTGCATCGTTGAGGAACGCGTTCCACTGCCGTTCCGAATTCGAAACCCAGTCCCGCCAAACCTGGAACGGGTCGCTGGCCGAAGAACCCTGCTGAGACACTGTGCTGACCTCGACTTCTGGTGGTGGCCTTGACGGCCGGCTGTTATCAGTCCGCCGCGTCGGGCTGCGGATCCTGGGACTGTTGGGCGAAGCCCGTCAACGCCGTCTGAAGGACCGACTGATAGTTCTGGAGAACTTCGATCCAGCCGCTCAGGAAGATATCGCCGGCCCGGGTGAGGCTATAGACACGCCGGGCGGGTCCGCTTTCAGAGGTGTCCCAAAGCGACGACACGAGGCCCGACTTCTCCAGTTGGCGGAGCGTGCGATAAACAGTGCCGCTGTCGAATTCGGGCATGCCCGCCTCGGCAAGGCGCTGCGTGAGCTGGTAGCCGTACGCATTCCAGTTCTTCAGGAAGGCGAGGAGGCTCGTCGAGAGCATCTCGCCGTGGAGCCGCGGCTTGACGCCGGAGGGTTCGTTAGAAGTTGTCTTTTGGGTCACGGGGAACTCCTGTACGTGCATTGTGCATCTACTGGCGGATCGTTGCAAGATGCGCGACGCTGCTATGGGCGAAGTGTTGACACGTCTTGCTGCTATGTGTAATCTGCATCTATCGACGGCGCGCGGAAGCCGTACACGAAAGGACTACCTCACCTATGGCAGCCAACGAACCCGTCCAGAAATATTACGAAGCCCTCATCGCCAGCTACGACATCCTTACCGACGCCGTCGGCAAGGCCAACGAGCGCGGCCTCAAGGTCACCCGGCAGTTCGTCAGCGACGTCGCCAAGGGCCAGCGCGAAGCGCTCGAACTCGGCAAGCGCCTCGCCGCCGACCCGACCGACATCGGCCAGTACTACACCGCCGTCCTCGAAGCGACGACCGCAGCCCAGGGCCGCGCACTGACGTTCACTCAGGCCGCGTACGAAGAAGCTCTCGGCGCCAGCAGCGATGCCCGTAAAACGGTGGAGAAGCTCGTCGAAGCTAATAAGGAAACCGCCCAGGCGGCTGTCGAAGTAGCGCGCACGTGGGCGACGACGAACCCTGTGGCGGATGTCTTCCGCAAGGGTGCGGAAGCCTTCGCCCCCGGCGCCAACACGAAGAACACCGCGAAGAAGGCCGAAAAGGCCGCCGTCTAAGTACTCCGCGCGGCATGAACAGAGCCACGAGGCCCGTCGAAATGACGGGCCTCGTTTGGTTTTCCGGCAGACTCGGATGAAGAGCGTTTAACCTGCCGTTCCACACTCCTTGCGTGCGGTGATCTGAGCGGCTCGTGGATCGCGGCCGAAAGCCAGCCTGCGGCCCCACGTCGTGGCCGACCGACGCAACGCCGCGGCGTCCAGGATCGCGGGCGGTTGATGCCTTAAGCCGCTTCGGTCGAGGGCTTCGAGGATTGTCGCGACGCCCTGTTCGAACGCAAGTCCGCGGGCCTGGAGCGCGCCGGCGTTCACGGTCGTTTCCAAAGCCGCGCCGGGCCGAAGCAGGGCGACGATTGCTTCGAGGCTACCCGCCTGCCCGCAGAGCAGGCTGAGCAAACTGCCGTACGGAAAGAAGCTCGTCACGGTCGACGCCATCCCATCCAACACGTTGGGAAGCGTCCCGGCGTTCGCGAGGAGATAGAGTGCGTTTGCGGGCGCTTTACGCGAACGTACGGCCAGTGATGTTCGCGCGGCGTCGATGCCGATGGCGAGACAAGAAGCATCGCCTCTGGCCAGGTCGCGTATGAACCGCCCGTCGCCAGTTCCGAGGTCGATGATAGTCCGGTCGTAGCTGCGGCAGAGGGCCGCCAACGCCTCGTCCGAAAGGGCATGCGCTGCCCTGCCAATGATCTGTTCCAAGGTTTTCGTCCGTTCGTCGTTCCAGTCGTCGTTGAGGACGGGAAAAAAACGGACGCGGCGGGGCGCGAGCTTGCGAAGCTCGTCAGCCGCCGTCGAGGTCGTCAGGCGTGGGCCGGGGTGAATGCCACGAAAAAACGCCCAGCAGCGCGAATCGGCTACTGCGGCGGAGACTCAGCTTTCGACGGGCCGAGACCTAGCAGGGTGGTCGGGCGGTGCTTCGCATGTCGATGCGCAATTCTAGCACTGCGCAGACGCCGCGGACGCTACACCGTCTGGCGCAGGCGGCGGCCCAGCACGCTGTAGACGCCCGGGTGGAACGCCATCCCGATGTGCGTGCAGTTCACCTCATCGTTCAGCTCGGGTGCGGCCTCGATGCAACTTTGCCAATCAACCACACCATCGCTCCTCGAGTAGATCGCGTAGTGCGCGACGTCCCTATACGGGTCTGGAGCGAGCATATTCTTGACGAATTCACACGTGCAGTGGCCGCTGAAACACGATGGCTTGATGTTCCGTCCAACGCCGTTGAATCCCCCAACGCTGCGGCCTTCGCGGAGCGCGGAAGTAGCGGCCAGGATCGCCGGGTGGGCGCGGACCGCGTCGCGGAACGGCGAACCCATCGAGATCACGACACTCACGAGCTCCGGGTGCTCGAGAGCAACGTTCCGTGCGAGCATTCCGCCCAGGCTGTGGCCAACGAGCCGCACCCGTTGCCCTGTTTCCTGGTACGCCTGACGGACGGTGTCCAGCAAGAGGGAGGAGACGTGGTCGGGGCAGTCCGCGTTGCGCCCGACGTGCGAAAAGTAGGGACGATAGCCGATGCGGCTGAGCCAGCCGTAAAGTTCGGTCAGGGAGATGTCCGAAGCGAGGAAGCCCGGTACGACGATCACGGGTTCGCCATGCCCTCGTTCTACGCCGCAGCCGTAGTACACCGGCGACGCATGTAGAGCGAGCCAATCGAAGCCGAAGAGGCTCTCGCGCCACAGGGGTGTGTTGGCGGCCTGCACCGACGGGTCCTCGGAAAACGGGCTGCCTGACAACGTCGACCGCAAGGGCGCCATACATCGACCCTTCTTGCGTGCACTGCAACTCACCGGTCGCTGTGCCGCTGAGCCTCCAACTTACCCGGCGGTAAATTACAGGGACATTAACCTTAGGGCAAGGGAAGCGGCAATCTCCGTCGTTATCATCGGTACGTTTTTCGGCGACATGACCCGTTCGTCCCTACACAGGGCTCGAGTACCGCCCGATCCCGCACGCTGCTCGGCGCTACGTTCAGCCGTTCGCGATAGCACCCAACGCCTTGGCCGCGATGTCCTTTGAGGACCCGATGGCGAACAACACTTCGCTTCCACGGACAACCGCGCGAGCCGTCGTGTTGCCGTCGTTGGTGGCTGTCAGGGCGAGCCCATCCTGCGACGAGTCCTTGCCGCCGGCCGCCTTGAGGAACTTCACCTGGGCGGCTTCAAAACGCTGCGCATGTGCAGCCGAGTCGAACGCCACGCGGAAGACCGCGACGCTCTCCTGGTCTTCGACGTACACATCATAATGATCTCCGGCCCAGCCGTCGGCAGCGTTGATCGCATCCAGGCCTGGAATGCGGAGTTGGAGGTAGTTTTGCAGTTCGAATTCGCCAAACTGGCCGCCAGATTGCCGCGTCCAGCCGTGCCCTAACACGGTGGCCAAATCTGGAAGCGTGACGTTGGCGGGCGTGAATCCGCTGGTAAGCAGCTCCGGGTGCAGCATGTAGGCAGTGCCATCCGGAGGGTCTTTGAGCATGAGGTCTATCGCGGTATCGCCGCGCTCCTGGCGCACCTGTGCAACCCAATCGCGGCCGGCCGTGTACGGCAGCAGGAGTTCACGCTGAATCGATGCGGGGACATCGCCGAGCGCCGAGCGGTCCACGACGAGCATCGCTCCAGGCGTGCCGGAGCTGGGCGCGATTGGGACATCGGTGTACTTTGCGTCGAACGCACTCTCGGTCGTGACGGCGTCGCCTTCGATCACGCAGGTCGAGACAAGGCTTCGGTCGCGATTCTCTTTCGTTGCCGCGAACACGGCCGAGAGATTGAAGCTGTAGTCCTGGACCGCGTGCGTGAGTTCGTGTGCGAGGGTCGACTCCTCGGCATCCGAGAGATGGTCGAAATCGGTTGCCTGGCCGTCGGGATGGACCACCCAGAGTTCCTTGTCGAGGGGTGAGTAGAATCCCACGACCGCGCCTGAAGTGAATTGGTCGTACACCGACTGATAGTCCTGGTCCTTGCGCAGATGGCCCAGGAGCCGGTACAGCGTCGTGGTCTGTTCGAACGATGCCCGGTCGTCCGCCGTGAGTTCCCGATTGAGCAGCGCTGGGAGCTGGGAGCGCGAGACCAGGCCGGCCTTGAGGTTGGGTGGCGCGGGCAGGTGCCGGAGTGCGGCAACCTCCTGCAGGACCTTTTCGAGCGCCGGCGGAAGTGGCTCGGCCGTGCCGATGACGGCTGTCGCCCCGGCCGTGCCTTCCGGCGACGCCGTCCGCGCGACGGTCCCGT
>DATNET010000008.1:0-3920 GCA_035606745.1 Tepidiformaceae bacterium | reverse complement strand
ACAAGGCGGTCCGCACGAGCATCCGAGGCCGAAGACTGGCCGCGCAGCGGGATCGTGAACAACGACGACGCCAGCGGCTCGGTCGTCTCCTTCGCCGCAGCGACTGGCCGGGGGAAGGGCGACTGCTCCTCAACGGAAGGTGGTGGCAGCTCCGCGGGCGGCACCGCCCGAAGCTGGGCGAAGGTCAATCGCTCTTGCGGTTCAGTCGCCCCCGTCCCTGTGAGGGAGCTCGCCACGTGCTCCTGGACCAGCCGCTCCTGGCCGCGGTCGCGCCGTGCCGATCGCGGCACACCCGCCCGCTCGGCGACAACGGCATCCGTGCGAACGTTCTCGCCGGAGCCATCGGCCAGGCTGAACTCGTTGGGACGTTGGCGGCGAAGTGGAAATCGCACGGCGTAGCTCTCTTCGTCGGAATGGATTCGCGTCACTATACCGTCCCACGCACTTTCTGCAGGCACCCCTGCATTCGAAGATTCGTCCCTGTACCGGATTTTGCGCAGCCTCGGTTGAGTGCGAAGGCGTGTCTCGTTGCGACGGCCCCGCACCAGGTACAGCGCTCCGAAGGCGAGCAGCACCAGCGGCGCCAGCACCGCCGACCCCCAAAGCGCGAGCGGCCCACTCGCGGCCGCTGTGATTCCGTGCCCGCCCAGCCATTCGGCGGCATACCCCGCGAACGGGATGGTGAACCACAGGCGCTGCCGCACGAAGATGGCCGGCGTCAGCTCAGCGTCGGCCGGTGCCGTTCCGCTCGGCCGCGTCACCATCGAACCATCGGCGCCAAACGCGCTGATCACGCGCGTGACGGGGGCCGCGCTGCCCGCCGGCGTAAACCGCACGATATCTCCTCGCTGCAGCGATCCAGCGTCTACGGGAGCGAAAATCGCCAGTGACCCCGGACGAAGGGCCGGGCTCTCAGCGCTCGCCGCCGTGTACTCCACGCCCAATGCGCGCGATGTGGCGGCCGTGCTCACACCAACCACCAGTGCAAATGTCGCGGTCAGCGCCAGCACCACGCCCACGCGGCGCGCAGTACGCCGCGCCGTGGCGCGCAATGTCGGTTCTGTATCCGGCCATCGCATCGCCGAGGCGGAGGCCCCCGTTGGCAACGGCAACGCTGTCACCACATATCCCCCAGTTACATCGTCGGCAGGCCCGGCGGAGAGCAACAGACGGCTTCCCCGTCGGGACGCCCGGCGGAGCTCGCCGCTGGTGTACGATAAGTACCATGTCCAGCCCTGCCGCCGAACAACTGCTCACCGCCGAGGAGTTCGCACGCCTGCCCGAGCCGGAGGGTGGCTGCTGCACGGAACTCGTCGATGGGAGGGTTGTCATGGCGCCACCACCTGGAGCCGCTCATGGAGACCGCTCGAGCATAATCGGCTGGGCACTCCGGTCATTCGTGCGCGAACATCAACTGGGCCGGGTCTTGGTCGAGTCCGGATACCGCTTAAAGCGCCGGCCCGACACCGTTCGCGGCCCCGATGTGTCCTTCATCGCCAACGACCGCCTCCCCGTCGCCGGTCTCCCGGCCGGCTACTTCGAAGGCGCCCCCACCCTCGCCGTCGAGGTCCTCTCGCCGAACGATGCCCAGGCCGCCGTGCTCACAAAGGTTGGGGAATATCTGGATGCCGGCGCCGAACGCGTCTGGCTGGTCCGTTCCGCCAACAAGTCCGTGACCGTCTACTTCGCCGGCGGCGATGTCGCCACGCTCCATTCGGGCGACACCCTCAACAGCGCCCATGCCGCCTTCACCCTCGAGGGCTTCGCTCTGCCGATAGACGAAATCTTCGCCTGAACTCGCGGGCGGCGTACGCGGGTACAAGGAGCGCTTTCATGGCGATGACCTACGAACTCTGGCGCCTCGTCGAGGTGAAAGACGAGCACCGCAGCACCTGGGAGCACGTCGGCAGCTTCGCCAATGTGAAGCGTGCCAAGGAGCACATCTACCAGCTCGCGGGCAACAACATCGTCAGTCCGGAAGAAGACACCTACTGGTACGAAGACGCCGCTGGCACCCACACCTTCCGCATCGAGGCCGTCTTCGTATCTGCCACCGCCGCAAAGAGCCCAACCGACAAGTAGCTCGCCGCGGTGCCCTGGCCTCCGAAATTCGCGTAGAGTCCCGAACAGACTCGCGGAAACGCTTCGGAGGTTCCTCGCATGAAAGACCTTAATGGCCGCGTGGCCGTCGTCACTGGCGCTGCCAGCGGCATGGGCCTCGCCTTCGCCCACCGCTTCGCCGAAGAAGGCATGAACGTCGTCGTCGCCGATATCGAATCCGAACCGCTCGCGATGGCGGAAGCGGCCATCAAAGAGAAGGGCGGTAAGGTACTGGCCGTCCGCACGAACGTCCTCGAAGAGCACGACATCGAACGCCTCGCCGATGCCGCCTTCGAAGCGTTCGGCAACGTCCACATCCTCTGCAACAACGCCGGCGTCAGCGGCGGCCGCGCCCTGCCGGTGTGGGAGATGCCGCTTGTCGATTGGGAGTGGGTGTTCGGCGTCAATTTCATGGGCGTGCTTCGTGGCATTCGCGCGTTCGTCCCCCGCATGCTCGAAAACGGCGACGAGGGCCACATCGTCAACACCGCCTCCATGGCCGGCCTCCTCACCAGCGCCGACCCCTACGCCGTCTCCAAGCACAGCGTTGTCTGCCTCACCGAAGGCCTCTACCGCGACTTCAAGCTCCGCAAGACGCGCCTCTCCGCGTCGGTCCTCTGCCCGGGCTGGGTCAACACGAATATCCTCGAATCCGGCCGCAACCGTCCGCCCGAATACGGCGAACGGGTCGCGCTTTCCGAACAGCCTCCGGAAATCCAGCAGGCTATGGCCGGTGTCAGCCAGCTGCTCAAGACCGGCTTCCAGCCCGAAGAGATCGCCCAGCGCGTCCTCCAGGCGATCCTCGATGACACCTTCTACATCATCCCCGCGCAGGACTACATGCTGACGGCGGTCAAGCAGCGCTTCGACAACATCCTCAGCCAGACTAATCCCGCGATCCCTGTTGTCTAAGTTGGCCGTCCCTGCGGCGGCAAATTCCTACGAGAAAAAGACCCGGTAACGCCCCGGCCACCACCGCCGAATCCCCGGAAGCCGCTGACACGTTAAACTGGAGGCATCACCTGTTCAGTTGCGCCCGCGCTGCTGTGACCTTTCCAAGGACCTCTTCGTGACATTTCGCGCCCATTCCCTCCGCAACGCCCTCGCGGCGCTTTCGCTCGCCGCCCTGGTGGTGGCTGTCGCTGCCTGTGGCGGAAGTTCGAGCAAGCAGCCGAACACGGCCACCACGCCGTCGGATTTCAACTCCGGCACCGGCAGCGCCACATCCACATCGGGCCTGAAGGGCGCCGTTATCACCAGCGGCGCAGTGCCGATGCCGAACGTCACCCTCACCGATACCGCCGGCAAGCCATTCAATCTCGCGACCGATACCAAGGGCTACGTGACCATGTTCTACATGGGCTACACGCACTGCCCCGACGCCTGCCCACAGGCCATGGCGCAGATGGGCGCCGTCATGTCCAGCTTGCCCGCGAACATCTCCAATAAGGTCAAGGTGATCTTCGTCACCACCGACCCCGAACGCGACACGCCCACAGCACTCCGCACCTGGCTCGACCAGTTCGACAAGAACATCATTGGCCTGACCGGCTCAGTCCAGCAGATCACAGGTCTGGAGCAGACGATGGGCATCCCCGTCCAACAGGAGCCGAAGAACCCCGACGGCACCTACGCGATCGATCACCTCACCGCCGTCTTCGCTTTTACCGCCCAGGACCAGAAGGCCCACACGCTCTATCCCGGCGGCTTCTCCAACGCGGACATCGCCAGCGACATCACGACGCTGGTAACCAAGGGCTTCCAAAGCTAACGACTCAGCCCAGTGCGGCGGCTTAACGCCCGAGCCGCGCCCCGTCCTG
>DATNET010000053.1:0-3017 GCA_035606745.1 Tepidiformaceae bacterium | reverse complement strand
CAGCCGCGACCCGGTACTGCAGACCGTAGCGGTGCTCCTCGTCCTGGTCTTCTTTTTGCCGGGACACTGGATCTACCTGATCGTTCGGCCACGACACACGCTCACGGAGCTGTATGAGCGTTCGCTCGAAGAAGAAGCGCTTCTGCAGGAGCTGGAAGACCAAAAGGGTTGTCCAACGTGCAAGCGCCGTGTCCACGATGAGTACCTGGTCTGCCCATCGTGCCGCACACAACTGAAAGAGCCTTGCCGCTCCTGTCAGAAGCCGCTGAGCTACGCCTGGCTCGCATGCCCGTACTGCGGACTTGAAAAGGCTCCGCGCGAGAATATTGGTGCACGGCCCGTACGGCCCGCGGCCGGCCGGCCACCGGCGCCTCCTGTGCGACCACAACAGCGGCCACCATCGGCGCTCGCCTCCGCGGGCGGTTCGGCGCAGCCGCAACGGGTCACGCGGCCGAATCCCAACGCGGGAAGCCGCGACCCGTTCGCACCACGCACGGCTCCGCATTCAGCAAGCGACGACGCCCCGGTCATCGGCGAATGAAGTCCGGCCGGTTGGCGCTACGAGGGGCGAGCTAAGCGTCTAGCGCTTCGTACAGCCCAGAGCCTTCGAGCAGGCCCGACATGCGCTCGAGCTTGCGCTCACCGTGGAACCGTGTCCGGTCGAAGATGCCCTCGAGGGCAATGATCGTGTTCTCGGTGTCTGTCCGAGAAAGCAAGACCGGTACGCCTTTTGCCGTCGCGGCGTCGAAGAGATAGTCCATGGGACGCCGGCCGCCGGTCAGGATGAGACACTCGACCTCTGTTTGCATTGCCGCGAGGTGCATATCGGTGCGGTCGAAGCGCACGACGACAGCCTTGGCGGGAAATCTGCGGAAGTACGGTTGCCCCGCATCGGAAGAGATTGGCGCGATGACGAGGTGGTCGCACGTCGGGTCGCCATCGTCACCTTTCACAAGCACCTCGGCGTTCAGTGCGGACCGGGCTTCAGAAACGCTAAAGCCAGCGAGACAGCGGTCTTCGTTGAGGCGAATCGTGGGCACCGAATCGCTTGTCGACTGCGTCGTGCGCTTCACGTCGGTGACCACGATTGCAGCGGGTACGATGCCATCAGGGAACTTTGCCGGCGCCGTCTCACGAGCAACCCAGACGACTTTCACGCCGGTCAACGTCGCCGCGGTTGCGGCATCCGCTTCAGCGACGACGAGCGTGTCGCCCACGGGGTCGGCGAGGACGACTGGCGCGCCGGGGCTGCCGGGGGCAAATGTCAACGAATGGAAGTAGGCGGCGTCCTCCTCCGCGTGGCCTTCGCCCTGTGCCCGCAAGAGCTGGACCGGCCGGCCGAGGTACGCGTAATGACGAGCGATCGCCGTCGCGACTCCGCTCTTCCCGGCGCCGGCACCATGGGGACCTGCGCTACTGGAGGTCACGACGATAAGAGGCACAGCACAGCTCCCGGCGATACACCGCCGAAGCCGATTGTGACGAACGGCACGGATTGCAGCAAGGCGCGAACCTCTTAGCGTGAGGCGGTGGCTACGTACTTTTGAGTGCCGGCAGTACCTCTTCGACGAATCTCGCCTCTGCTGTCGATGCTGCGCCGGGGTCCACATCGCGGCCGGGCCCAACAATCACGAGCCGCTGGATGCCCAGCGCGACAACCTCGCGAAGACGTTGGATGCAGTACTCCGCATTGCCGAAGACGCCGAACTGCCCAGCGAACTCGCTCGTAATCTTGCCGGTCTGCGGGCTACCGGAGCGGCTGTGGCGAGTCATGTCGTAAGCGTCGTGAATGGCCTCCGTGGCCTGGCGCGCTTCCGCAGTCGCCGGGCCGACGGTGTGTCCGTACATGGCTTGAAACCGGCCGAACAACGAAAGGCCGCCCTCGCCCAACCGACGGGCCACCTCAGGGTCGTCGTTGACAACGACGTTTACGTACGCACCGTAGACGCCGCTTCCCGTGGGTAGTCCCGCGCCAATGCGAGCGTCCTCGGCCGTGGCGATCGCCCAGCGGAGACGCGACGGGTCGGCCCCGACCGCGAACGTCACTCTGTCCGCCAGCCGTGCGGCCAGGCGGATCACCTTCGGTCCCGTGGCGGCCACGTCGACAGGGACCTTGGGGTAACGACCGGGCCGGATCCATTCGATGCGCGAGGACTCGGGGACGGTCGCCAGGCCAAGGCTGCTGACGTTTGTATCGGAGTCAAACGGCACGGCCTCGCCGGAAAGATAGCCCTGCAGGCGCTCGAGATAGTGCTCGAGAACAGAAACGGCCGCGGGCGCATAACCGAGGTGTGCGAGTGCCGAATCGCCGCGGCCGATTCCGAGGACGGCCCGGCCTCCGGATTCGGCGTGCACCGTCGCGATCGCACAGGCCGTGACAGCCGGGTGGCGCGTGAACGGGTTGGTAACGCCGGTGCCAAGCCGAATTCGCTCAGTCTCGTGCGCCGCCAGGGCGAGGGCCACGTAACAATCACCTGAGAGGTTCTGCGAGTCGACAATCGTGATGCCATCGAATCCCGCGTGTTCTGCCTGTTGGGCGCGGTTGACG
The DNA here is from genome assembly GCA_035606745.1 of Tepidiformaceae bacterium. Classification (GTDB taxonomy): domain Bacteria; phylum Chloroflexota; class Dehalococcoidia; order Tepidiformales; family Tepidiformaceae; genus DATNET01. The sequence goes on along the minus strand of DATNET010000053.1, from coordinate 469 downwards.
AACGCCTTCGGCATCCCTGCTCCATTCGTCCAAACTTCAACTGCTGACATATTCGCCTCCTAACTGCGTCCTCTGTACGCCGGTCGACCAAGCCTACCGGGGTAGGCCAAAGCCTGGCGGAGTAGGCCAAGCCTAACGGGGTAGGCCAAGCCCTCGCGTGGCAATAATGTTTCGTTGGATTTCGCTCGTCCCGCCTGCAATCGTGCGAGGCACCGTGGTGAGATACGTGAGTGCGAACTGTGCATGAAGCCGTGCTGCCGGGGAACCCGGCATGAGTGGACCGTAGAGGCCCAACATCGACAGCCCGGCATTCGCCATGCGCTGATCGAGTTCACTGAGGAACAGCTTAAGCAGGCTCGCCTCCTGGTTCGGCACGCCCCCGGCCGCGAGGATGCTTGCGACTCGGTAGCTCTGCATCGTGGCCACCTCGACTTCGATAGCCAGCTCCGCGAGTCGCGCCCTGTGCTCA
>DATNET010000047.1:0-4345 GCA_035606745.1 Tepidiformaceae bacterium | reverse complement strand
TCGTCGGGCTGCCGCCCACCGGCGCGACCGCGAAGTTCGAGCCGCTGGTCATGGCCGAGCGCGAGCTGCGCATCGTCGGCTCGAACTACGGCAGCACCATCCCGGCCGAGGACTTCCCGGCGCTCGTCGACCGCTACCTTGCCGGCGACCTCATGCTGGACGAGCTCGTCAGCGGCCGCCGCCCGCTCGAGGACGCCGAGGCGGCGCTTCAGGATCTGGCTGCAGGCCGGACGCTGCGCACACTGCTCCTGCCCTCGCTCTAAAGCGCAACGGACGCGGAGTTGTCGCGAGTTTCGCGGTGAATCTCGGTCGCAAGATTCTTCCGTGCGCGGCCCCGGAGAGGGCCAGCGTTCTTTCGGCGTTTCCGGCTTTCGACTGAAGGGCCGAAGCGCGAATACCGCGTCGGCCGATGACTGTGTCTCGAAGCCGTCCCGCTACCGACAGCACAAGGGCGTATTCCGGAGTTGAGATTCCAGAGTTGGATTCGGCCTGGGTGCCAAGGCTCCCTGCGTAGCGACCCCAGCCGGGTACGGCCGGATACCGACGGCTACGAAGCGGCGTAAGGGGGCCAGTTGGCCCGCCGCTCCTTCTTGCAGCATGTGTCCGCACGTCCCGCACACTCGATGCAAGCGCCCCGGCTAGCCGGCACCGGCGACCTCGATCCCGGGCGCGGAAAGGACACCCGTGCACCGGTTTCAACCCTCCGAAGGCGTCTTTCTCTACCTGCTCGGACTCGTCGTTGTCGCCACTCACCCTGGCCGGTTCTGGTTCGGTTTCTCGCTTGCCGTTACACCGCTCGTGATCGGCCCGTTGGGACGCGCCTTCGGGGGCCGCACCTGGCGGGACGCGTAGCCACTTCCCGGCCGCTATGACCGTCTGGTGGACGTGCCACCACAGACGTCAGCTATCGCCGAGGTCGAGGCTCGGTGGCGTACCAACGTGGCGCTGCAGAGTTGCGCCGCCCTGTCTGCCCGACGCATTTGGCGGGCCTGGCGCACGGAGCGTGCCGTTCGTGGACGAGCTGCCCGAGTTCGCGCGGCGGGCTTCCGGAGAGCTGTTGATTTGAACAAAATCATGAGAAATGTCAGAGGCGCCTGTGCCGCGTCAGTGAGATGTCAGAACGAGAACTCGAATGTCAGCCCGTCCGAGCGTCCTGCCGGCGTTTGGCCGCGGCATTTGTGCGTAGATGCCGATCTCCCACCTCTACACGACGACCCGATCCTTCTCAGGGCCGGCTGGCTGCTGACTAGATCGCGAGATCTTGTCCCTTAGCCGCTCATCTTGTCACCATACTGTCCCCAACCTGTCCCCGCGGCTCCTCTTGTGCGCGGAAGCTCACGAGGCCCAGCTGCTCCGCTTTCGTGTTCGTCCTCTCAGTACGACTTTGTGTCTCCGGTTTGTCCCCTAAGCACAAGTCATGTCACCTCCGGGGAATCGAATGGGGTTGCCGACGCAGTAGCCAGCGGCCACGCCGGCTATCCCGAGTTCCCTTCAGCCCGCCTCTTTGCGTGGCGAGGCGGCGGCGTGCGGGGCATGGAAGCCTCCTGATGGCGGGCGGATGAAGGTAACCGTCACGATGTACGTTTGTGGTTCAGTTCGCGGGTACGCTGTGCCAATGCGTGTCGTGCCTGACCGCGCTGACTGGTTTGCGCTCGTCGCTGAAAAGTTGAGTGAGGATGAGCCGACTTACCAGGGCGCGCGTCGGCGGCGCCGACCATCCGCGCCATTCGTCACGATCTGACGTCGATGTAGGCGTCGAGCTGGTAGCGACCGTCCGTGCCAGGCGCCGTGGCCATCACGACGCCGTCGAGCGCGCCATCAGGCTGGCTGCCGTCGACCAAGGCTGAGGTCAGGGGCGACAGGTCGGCCGCAATGACAAGCGAGATCGGGTATTTGAGGTGTGCGCGCAGGACGAGTGCACTCGGAGCAGGGCCGGGGATCGTCGCCTGGTTCGCAAGGCGTGTGTTGCGGAGCCATACGACGTCGCCGTCGCGGCCGGTGGCTACTCCGGAGTCTGGGAACGTGGGTCTTGTCATGGCCTGCGCGGCCGACAGCGCCTGCGATAGGTTCGCCGGTCGTATCGCGGCCCCGACGGTATCTCCGAAGTACCAGGCTTGCTCGCCGTCGCCGAGGTTTGTGATGTCGCTCGGGCGGATGCGGAAGTAGAGCGATACGAGTGATTCGATGAAGCGGCCTGAGTTTTCGTTTGAGCTACCAAACGCAGCCTTCGCGTAGGTGTGGAAGGAGTTGTCGATCCGTGCCCACTGGCCCGAGCCGTTCTTGATACCAACATAGAGAAGCTCGTTCTGGGGGATCTCGCCGAGAAGTGTCGGTGTGAAGGTCGGCCCCGGGCGATAGCCGCTCATCGACGTTCGAGGGGCGGAGTCGAGCCAGAATCCACTGGCGTTCGCCCCGATAGCGAAGGCGGTGTCTGCCAGTCCGAAGCCCGGCGTTAGCTTTGTCGTGTCGGTGCCGTCCCCGGACTCCTTCAAGTTTTCGTGAGTGGCCGTCAGTTCTTGGAGCAAGTCTCCGCGCGTGTATCCGACCAAGGCCGCATCACGCGTGTCGACTGCGGCGAGAGCGCTTCGGACTGCGGGGTCGTGAGCGAGCGATGGTTCCTGGCCGCTTCCGGAGGCGATCGCCCGGCGAAGTGAGGGCAGGGAGTAGGCGAACAGCCATCCGCTCTTCGAGACGGCGTGATAGCCGATTCCGGGCTTCTTCGCCCGGTAGAGCGTGAACGGGCCGTCGGAGCCGATTCGCTGGCTGGACTTCTTGAGCCAGTTCTGCAAGAAGCCGGCGTCTCTTACGCCGGAGTAGAAGATCACGTCGGGCAGCAGTCCGACATGTAGCCCCTTAGCGCCACGGTATGAGACCAGTGTCTCCGAACTAGAGCCGGTTAGGGCGTGGGCTATTGGAGAGGTGCTGATGTCGAACGGATGGCCGCTCAGCAGCTCCGCAATCAGATTCCCTGGCGTTGTCTCATTCCACGAGTCTCCAAACGGGATCCGCGAGCGCACGTGAGATAGGGCGGCCCAGGCGGACGGGTCGCTCGTGGTCGAGACGTAGAGAACTGATCCTCGAGGAGCGAAGGACGCACCGCGCCCCAGACCGGCCGGCGGTTCAGCGGGTTGCTGAGAGGTGGTGGAGTCGGGCTGCGTCTTGGAGGGAGTGCCCTGCCGAGAGTGAGTACCCGAACCACCGCCGCAGCCCGCGACAAGCAGCGCGGCGGCAACGACCACCGCTGGCTTGGCGAAACGGGCGACCGACATCCACCCGGTTATCGGTGGGAGGCACGCGTGTCTTGAGTCGGCTGAGCATCGCCGTCACACAGGACGAGCATGGGCCTGGCGGCGAGCCGCGCGACGGGTTCCAGCCCGGCCGTCTCGGGGTTAGGATTGTGGCATGCTCGAGAAGCTGATTCGAGGCGCGGCCTTGTCCGGGCTTGCTAGCCTGGTCGCCTCAGTCTTTGCATTTGCTTGGCGGGCCGGCGCGTATGGCTGTCCGGTGGCTGAAGGGTGCGACGTCCCAGTGAGGACGTCCAACCATCCGTACTCCGGGGTCGGGGTCGTGCTGGTCGTCGTGGGCATTCTGGCGCTTGGGTTCGCTACCGACCTACGACGTCGCGCAGGTGTCCGCGCGGGAGATTCGGTCGCGCCACCCGACGTTCGAGTCGATGGCCGGGGCGGCTAAATCGTCACACTTTGGGACGCTCGCAGGGCTGACGCTGCCGCGATCTCGGCCTAGGGTGAGCTCATGAACCAGATGGTCGTTTGCGTTGCCTGTGGAGGCGGGTCAGCTCCCAGTTCGACCAGGTATTCGAGCTTCGCCTGGCGCCTTGGACGGTGGTGATGGAGTCGTTGGTTGAGGTAGAGCTCGTGTTCCAGCGTGGGCGGGAGTACCGGTTGGAGCCGTTCGCGGACGGGTTTGCGCTGTCGGGGTGGGTGGATGGCGAGTCGGGCCAGTTTCGGCACTGGCCGCTGGGCGTCGGCTGGGTCGGCACGACGGGCGATAACGAGGTGCGCAGCGTGAGCGCGAACGGCTGCAGAGACGGCGTGGTCGAGTTGCCTGACCGCGGTCGGGTCGACGAGTCGGATGGGGATGTGCGCGTGCGGATGCGCTGGCCGCAAGAGGTGGCCACGCGGATGCACCGCTACGGGTCGGCGGCCCGGTATGTGGTCGAGTTGGCGTCGGTGCCGGCGGCGCGTTGGGTGCGGCTCGCGCCGGCCGATGCGTGGCTTGGTGTGTCTGAGGGCGGCGAGCTGTGCCGGGTCGTGTGTACGGGGGAGCTTGCCGAGCAGCGGCGGGTGAAGGTGCGACTTGAGGGCGTGCGGTACGCGGCGTCGCT
>DATNET010000044.1:0-4294 GCA_035606745.1 Tepidiformaceae bacterium | reverse complement strand
CGGGGCGCGGTGAACTGCGCCTCGGAGTCCCGGAGACGGCGAAGCTGCCGGTCGCGGCGGCGTTCGCGGCGAGGCGGGATACGCCAACGCTGCTCCTGGTGGCGACTCCCACACGAGCGCAGGCGTTCGTCGAGGAGCTGGCGCTGTTCCTCGAAGATGTCCCACTGGCGCGGCTCCCCGAGCGGGAGGCGTTGCCGTACGAGTTCACTCGCGACAACATTGCGCTCTCGTTGGAACGCGCCCGGGCGCTGACGTTGCTGCGGGGGCCGGGCCGGGCGCTCGTGGTCGCATCATGGGCGGCGGTATCGGAGCACTGCGCTCCGCCAGGGCTGCTGGCCGAAACGATCGACGTGAAGACGGGCGAGTCGATCGAACCGCAGACGCTCGCGAGCCGGCTGGAGGCGGCGGGCTACCTGGTCGAACCGCTGGCCGAACGTCCCGGAACGCTGGCGCGCCACGGTGGCCTCATGGACATCTTCCCGGTGGGGGCGGATGCGCCAGTGCGGATCGAGTTCTTCGGCAACGACATCGAAAGCGTCCGGCAGGTGGAGTTTGCGACGCAACGGAGCGTAGGAAAGCTCGATGGCATCGCGTTGCCGCCGGCGGCGACGGGAACTCGCGAGGCGCGCCAGGCAGCGCGTGCACTGCTCGATGGGATTCGCACGGATGGCGAGCAGGCCGAGGCGGTGACCGAGCAGCTCGAGCTTCTCGCCGGCGGCAACCGGAGCGACTACGAGGGCTTCCTCGAGCCGCTCCTGTACACGAGCACCGCGCTCACGCATTTCGATGAGGCGGGCGCCATCCTGTTCGACGATGCGGAAGAGGGCGAAGAGGTGCTTCAGCGGCAGATCGAACACGAATCGCGCACGCGGGACGAGCTCGAACACCGGGGCCACATCCCTCAGGGTTTGCCAGCATTGCGGATCACCGTGGAGGACGTGCGCACAGCCCTGGCGTCTAGAGAAACAAGTGTCCAGCTTCAACGCTTCGGCTCTGAGGAGTTGGGCGCCAGGCGCCTGCCGCTCGCGGTGACACCGTCGTTCGCGGGGAAACTCAAGCCGCTGACGGGCCAGGCGGCGGCCTGGGCTCGGGATGGCCGGGCAGTCGTGATCGCCTCGCAGCAGGCATTGCGGCTCGCGGAGCTGTTCGATGCGGACGGCGTCCACGCGGAGCTCCGCCGGACGCTGCACGACATCCCGGAAGCGGGGACGATCACGCTCCTCCCGCACGCCCTTTCGGGCGGCTTCATCCTCGATGACCGGCTGGTCGTAGTTTCCGATGCGGAGGTGTTCGGCTTTCGCAAACGGCGGAGGCCGACGCGGACGCGCCAGGGCATCCGCGCGGATATCGTCTCGGACCTCGAACTTGGCGATTACCTCGTGCACGCCGACCACGGCATCGCGCGCTACGGCGGGCTCGTTCGGCGCGTGGTCGAAGACGTGGAGCGCGAATACCTCGAACTGCAGTACGCGGAAGGGGACAAGATCTACGTCCCGGCCGACCAGCTTGACTCGGTCAGCCGCTACGTGGGGCCAACGGACCACCCGCCGGCACTCACGCGGCTCGGCTCGCAGGAGTGGGCACGGGCCAAGCGCCGGGTCAAGCAGGCCGTAGTCGAACTGGCACAGGAGCTGTTGGAGCTGTACGCCCGGCGGGCGGTGGCGGTTGGACACAGCTTCGCGCCCGACGGCCCCTGGCAGATGGAGATGGAGGCCGCGTTCCCATTCGTCGAGACATCCGACCAGCTGCAGGCAATCGCAGACGTCAAGCTCGACATGGAACAGGCGCGGCCGATGGACCGGCTAATTTGCGGCGACGTTGGCTATGGCAAGACGGAGGTCGCCATCAGGGCGGCATTCAAAGCGGTCGCCGATGGCCGGCAGGTTGCGGTGCTAGTGCCGACGACCGTGCTCGCGGAGCAACACGGGAGCACGTTCCGCGAACGCGTGGCCGGCTTCCCGGTGCGGGTGGAAGTGCTGAGCCGCTTTCGAAGCGAGCAGCAGCAGCGTGACATCGCTTCCGCCATCGCGTCGGGAGAGGTGGACATCGCTATCGGCACGCACCGGCTGTTGCAGAAGGACATCGCCTTCAAGGAGCTGGGGCTGATCGTGATCGACGAGGAGCAGCGCTTCGGGGTCAGCCACAAGGAACGGCTCAAGCAGATGCGCGCGGAAGTGGATTCGCTCACGCTTTCGGCGACGCCCATCCCGCGCACACTGCAGATGTCGCTGGTCGGCATTCGGGACATGAGCACCGTGATGTCGCCGCCGGACGAACGCCTGCCCATCCGGACGTATGTGCTCCAGTGGGATGACGACATCATCCGGGGAGCGATCGACCGGGAGTTGCAGCGGGGCGGACAGGTGTACTTCGTGCACAATCGCGTGCACAACATCGAACGCATCGTCTCGCGCGTGCGCGAGATTGCGCCGGAGGCGCGGATCGCGGTGGGCCACGGGCAGATGCCGGAGGACCAGCTTGAGCGGGTGATGATGGAGTTCAGCGCGGGAGAGCACGACGTGCTCGTCTGCACGACGATCATCGAATCGGGCCTCGACATCCCGAACGCGAATACGATCATCATCAACGACGCGGACCGCCTTGGGCTGTCGCAGTTGTACCAGTTGCGCGGACGCGTCGGGCGCGGTGCGAACCGGGCCTATTCGTATCTGCTGTACGAGAAGGACCGCAGCATCACCGAGCACGCGCAGAAGCGGCTCGAAGCGATCTTCGAAGCGAGCGAACTCGGGGCGGGCTTCCAGATCGCACTCCGCGACCTCGAAATCCGGGGCGCCGGAAACGTCCTGGGGAACGAACAGAGCGGACACATCGCCGCGGTCGGCTTCGACATGTACTCGAAACTCGTCGCGGAAGCGGTGTACGCGCTGAAGCAGGCTGTGGCTGCCCCTCCGGGGACGATTTCGCCGAACGGCACGGTCGCGCCGCCGGTCGGGCCGGCACCGCTGCCGCCGTCGCCTTCGATCGACCTGCCCGTAAGCGCACACATCCCGGAGCAATACATCGATGAAATCCACGCGCGCCTGGCGGTCTATCAGCGCGTCGCGGATATCGAGACGATCGAAGGCGTGGCGGAGATGCAGGCGGAGCTCACCGACCGCTACGGGCCGATCCCACCATCCGTCGAAAATCTGCTCTATGTGTCGCTGGTGAAGTCGATCGCGCGCCGGGCGCGGGTGGAAAGCATCAAGACGGACGAGCACATGTTCCATCTGCGCCTGCGCGGCGGGACAACGGCGGCGACGCATTCGGCGATCGAGGGTCTACGGTTGAAGGGCATCCTCGTAGGGCCAAACCAGGTGCGCATCGACCGGCTGACGGCAGGCGCTAACTGGATGCCGCTGCTCATCCGCATCCTGCGGGCGATGCTGCCGGCCGAGGCGAAGGCGGAGCTCAGCCGTGCGGATTGAGACGCCGTGGGGCGCGTGGGAGCACATCTCCGTTGGCGACGTTGCCGCCGCGATGGCGGGGTTCGAGCGCCCATGGTGGATCGCGGGCGGCTTCGCGATCGAGGCGTTTCTCGGCCATTCCATCCGCGACCACGCCGACATCGATATCGGCCTTTTGCGGCGCGACCACCTTGCCGTGCACGAACACCTGGCGAGCTGGGAGCTGCAGTGCGCGGACCCGCCCGGTACGCTGCGGCCGTGGAAGCCGGGCGAAGAACTCGCAGCGGGCGTCCATGACATCTGGGTGCGCCGCAACGAAGGAGATGCGTGGCGCTTTCAGCTGATGCTCGACGAATCCGCGGGCGATGAGTGGGTATTCCGCCGCGACGCGCAAATCCGCCGCCCGCTGGACGGGCTCACTTTCGAAATCGAGGGCGTCCGGTACATCGCGCCCGAAGTCCAGCTGCTGTACAAATCGCGGGGCCTAAGACCGAAGGACGACCTCGATTTTCACGCAGCCCGGCCCCTGCTCTCCCGATCGCAATCGGCGTGGCTGCACGAATGCCTGCGGCTCACCCATCCAACGCATCCCTGGCTTACACTCCTTGAGTAAATCGAGCCGCGAGGGCGGCTGAAGCTCATCGCTCATCGCTCATCGCTCATCGCTCATCGCTCATCGCTCATTGCTGGAGTCCCGAATGCCCGTCGTTGTCCAACGAAGCTTTCTGATCGAGCGCGGGAGCGCAGCCGAGTTTGAACGGTTGTCGCGCGAGGGAATTTGGCCGTACATGGAAGCGCGCGGCTGCAAGATCCTGGGCCTCTTTGCGAACATGCACGGCGGGCCGAGCGACGAGCTCGTGTTGCTTACGGCGTACGACTCGATGACG
>DATNET010000034.1:0-3661 GCA_035606745.1 Tepidiformaceae bacterium | reverse complement strand
AGCACACGGCCAGCATTGAGGCAGCCGTCGCGGGCTCGCGCAGCTAGCCGCACGCACATCGCGCGCAGCGTGGAGCGAGCCCCTTCGCACGTCGCACGAAGGGGCTCGCTTTCCTGTGCCCGGTGTGTCGGAACGCTGAGGGGCAGCGGTCGCCGAGGCCTCCAGCCTTCTTCGCTGCGTATCTATCGAGGGCTGCCCGCGCCCGCTGCGAAGTTGTAGGATTCGCGGAAAGGAGAGCCCCGTGTCACGCAACGCTGGCTTCTCGTCCCGATCCATCGCGCTTCTCATCTGCGCCATCGCCCTCGGGTTCGCCTTCGTGGGTAGCCTGGGGCGGGCAGGCGCTTTGCCCGCCGTGCGCACGTGGCAGGGCGGCAGCGGACCGAACTGGAGCACCCCGGGCAACTGGACGCCGGCTGGCGCCCCGGTCGATGGGGAGCAGCTCGTCTTTCCCGCCAGCACGAACCTCACCTCCAACAACGACATCACGGGCCTTGACCTCGATTCGCTCGTCTTCGCCGACAACTACGCCGTCACGGGGAACGCTCTCACGCTCGACGCCGGTGTCACCGTGACTGCCGGCTCGCCTTCGCTTGGGTTCGCGGGAATTACGCTGAGCGGCGCAACGACAACGTTCGATGTCGCAAGCGCCAGCACGCTCACCGTCACGAGCCCCATTCGTCTCGAGAATTCGCTCCTGACCGCGCCGAACGCGGGGACAATTATCACGCACGGGATCAACGGTTCTGGTGGTCTTGTCGCGGCTGTCGTCGCGAGCGAATTCGAACTCGACGGCGCGGTGGCGAACGCTATTCACGGCGATGTCCAGGCCGGCGCCGGCGCACTTCGGGTACTTCCGCTCTCCGGGGATTGTCTGCCAGTGGGCCTTGGCCTGCATGTCATCGGCGGCGAACTGGTCGTGACGGGCACGCTTGAACTCGGGTGTCCAACCCTCGTCGATTCAGGCACGGCCCTGGCCGGCAATGGAAATCTCATCCTCAGCCGTACCGGGATCGTTCTCACGCTTGGCGGCACACAGCAATCGACGTTCGCCGGCGCCATATCGGGGCCCGGCGGCATTGCGGTGGTTGGTGATACGTCGGCGCCCCCCGGTTCAACGCCGCCCGCGCTCGTGCTGCAGGGCGCGAACACCTATACGGGCGCGACCAACGCCACGGCAGGCTACATCGCCCTGGACCACGGCTCGATCACTTCGCCCGTCACCGTGAACGCCGGCGGCGCGTTCGGTGGTCAGGGTTCGAGCGGACCAATCAGCGTCACCGACGCCCTGCTCTTTCCGGGGCTCACCGGCACACCGGCAGTCCTCACAACGACGTCCCTTTCGCTTACGGCGCAATCGACGGCCCGGTTCCTGCTGGCCGGCACGACACCCGGCACGGGCTACGACCAGATCGCCACGAACGGCACGGTCGCACTTGGCGGCGCCCACCTCGAGCTTGAGCTCGCGCCCGGCTTCGACCCCCCAATCGGCAGCACCTACACGCTCATCTCGCACGAGGGCACCACGGCCGTCACCGGGACGTTCTTGAATCTCCCTGAAGGCACAACCTTCATTCGCAACGGCAACGTCTTCACTATTAGCTACAAAGGCGGCTCCGGCTCCGACGTGGTCGTGACGCGCGAACGTGCCCTCCCCGCCGACCTCAGCATCACGAAAACGGCAACGCCGACGGTCACGCCCGCTGGTGGGACGGTGACGTTCACGCTCACGGTCGCGAACGCGGGCCCGAACGATGCCGCCTTCCCGCAGGTGTCGGATACCCTGCCGCCCGCGCTCTTGTTCCAATCGATAGCCGCACCGGCGGGCTGGACGTGCTCTCAACCACTGATGGGCAGTGCCGGCAACATCGCCTGCCAGGCGACATCGATTGCCAACGGCGCCACCGCCACCTTCACGGTGACGACGACGGTTGCCAGCGGCGCCTCGGGCATCATTTCGAACACCGCCGTCATCGGCTCAGCCGCCTCGGATGACATCACCACCAACAACAGCGCGACCGCCACGGTGACCATCGGCACAGGGCTCGGCTATCGCGTGACCATCGCGGGGCTTGCCGCGGGGCGGTAGGGGTCGCTATGCGACTCCAACTGCGAATCGCCTGACGGCATCGTGGAAGCGGTCCTGGTCGGTACCCCAGAGGTAGACGTCGCTGAACTTAGAAAGCGCACCGATGTCTTCGGGAGCCCATTCCGAGTAGCGATCGTCGACGATACTCGCTGCCATGCCAGCCTGAGAGTGAACCTCGGACCACAGTCGGAACGCGGAATTGACGGCCTGAATCCGGCCGCTCGCTGACTCCGCCGAGAGGGTTTTTACGAGGCCTTCGAGGCCTTCATTGGGCTTCTGTCCGCGAACTGCGAAATCCAGGCGGAACTTCTTTCCGGACTCTCCGATCAAGGTCTTCCCCGAAATAAATGGGACCTCCACTCGAACCAACAACGCTTCGACTTCGTCCCCAATCGTTGTTGGCACGCTGGCCCGAGACAGGTAAAGCATGTGGCTAACGGCGATGGCTGTTTCGAGCACAGCCTGCACCGCCGATGCCAGCTCGGTCTCGGGCACGTGTTTCCGAATGACTCCGTCGCGGCCCAACTCGACGCCGTAGCGAGGAGGAAGGGACTCCAACACGTAGGCAGAATTCGTCCCGGCGCGGGGGTCGTATCCCATCGAACTGAGAAACCCGAGCGACTCGCCGAGGTCTGACACTACGAACGAGCCATCCAGTTGCTGCCGGACGTAGACATCGATCAAGTCACCACCGGGGCGGCGGAAGGGCATCACCAGCCGAGTGCGGGATTCATCGTCTGTGAAGCACCGAATATCTGACACTAGCTTGTCAGCGAAAAGGCGGGTCAGTTCAGAGCAGTCCATGGCGCTTCACTCCGGAAAGAGGTGCGGTTGTCGCGTTGTGGCGGGAATGGCAAGCGTTCCCTTGAAATCTATGCCATAAAGTGAACAAGCCTTTAGCACACCTTCGTCAGGTTCGTGAGGAAAGTCAATCAGTTCTACGGCGTTGTCCATTCCGAGGCGGTCGTCGAGCTTGTGCAGGTGGGAGCCATGAGGATCGAGTCCGCCGTGGGCGAAGCCAACGCATATGCGCCGCACCGGAACATCGTTCCAGAGCACCGACACACTGAACTTGCTTACATTCAGTTGCCCGCGTTGCACGTGCAGCAATAACTGAAGGCTCACCGGGGACAGTTCGTGATGCACCGGCCATCTCGCATCTGCCCACGGCGCGTTGCTCTTAGGCGACAACCTGGGCGCCGTCGAAACGACCTTCGGCATCGCTATCATTGCATCCACCTGTGCCGCCGTGAGGCCCTTGCTAGCCACGCCCTTGCTCGCTCCCGTGTGCACCTGACTGTGCCCGGCTCAATTCTAGGTGCACACGGTAGACCGGCTCGCCGCTAACACTCCAGTCCAAGAAAGGCGGCTGCCTCAGCCGCGTCCCCTCACTCCCAGCGCAGTTCCACTTCGCCAAAGACCATCGTGTCGCCGGGCTGGATACCGGCGCGGCGCAGGGCGCGCGTGATCCCCCAGCGGTCCAGGCGGCGGTCGATTTCGTCGCGCGCGCCCGGCATCTCGGTGTCCATCATCTCGACGAACGACACCGGCCGGAAGCCTTCGATACGGAACCGG
>DATNET010000018.1:0-3127 GCA_035606745.1 Tepidiformaceae bacterium | reverse complement strand
GGCGCGCGCGGATTGATGTCGTGGATGGCGAACGCCTGGCCATTTTCAGCCACCTTCGTGACAGGCATGTCGCCCGCGGCCATGCGGCAAAAGAGGCAATCGGACATGCGTGGATTGTGGCTGGTGGGTCGGCGATTGTCGATCCGGATCGCAGCGAGCAAGCTCGCCCCGGCACCAACGCCGTAGCAGGCAAGCCCACTTCGTCGCGCCCGCCCGGCCTGGGTTCCGAATCGACAACCGGCCACCAGCGCCACACAATGCCGCCATGGCCGACCCGTTGTCACAGTTCTGGGCGCCGGTTTGTGCCGTCGGCTCGCATGGTATGAACGGGCCCAATGCGCAGATCTGCGTCTCGGTGCTTGGGGCGAGCGTCGTCCCGGACAGGCCGCGCCTGCAGGTGAACCTGTGGAAAGACAACTACACGCACGACCTTGTGCACGAGAGCGGGACGCTGGCGATCACGGTCCTGGCGGAGTCGCAGGTGGCGCTCGTCGAACGGCTCGGGCTCACCTCGGGCCGCGACGGCGACAAGCTGGCGGACACGGGGTTCGCGCTCACTGCAAGCGGCGACCCCTACTTCCCCGGCGGCGCGGCGTTCATCGACTGCGCGGTACTGACCACCTTCGACCTGGGCGACGCCACCGGTTTCCTCGTGGCCGTGCGCGAACGGCGCTGGCTGACTGACGCGCCGCCGCTGACGCGGGCGCGGATGCATGAGCTCCTCGGCGCGGAATTCGCGCAGAAGTGGGAGGCGAAGCTGGGGCGAAGCGTGGACGCCTATCGAGAGCAGATGGTCTGGGACTAATGCCAATCGGTCTTCGCCGGACTCGGGTCTTCGTGAGTGAGAAGGGAGGACGGATACGCCTCTCCCGGAACTGGCCCGGGGTGGTCGTAGGCGATGCCGTGAACGTCCGAATAGGCGATTTTGACCGCCGAATCTAACGGTGAAGTCCCCTACGCGAACAACACCCACTGCTTGAGAAACCGTTCGACCGCCGGGTAGAACTTCTCCACCGTCTCGCTTTTGCGCCAGCCGTGGCCTTCGCCCTCGTAAACGTGGTATTCGTGCGCTACGCCGCGGGCCCGGAGCGAAGCGACAATCGAGTCGCTCTGTTCTCGTGGCACCACCCGGTCGATTTCGCCCTGGAAGACGGCAATGGGGTCGACGATTTTATCGGCGTGGAAGATCGGCGACCGCTCTCGGTAACGCGCCGCTGTCTCCGGGAGCGGGCCGATCATGGTGTCGAGGTAACGCTGTTCGAACTTGTGCGTGTCGCTGGCGAGGTTGAACTGGTTCGCGACGCCGAACATACAGATCGCAGCTTTATAGAAGCCCGGGATTTCGACAAGCGATTGCAGGACGGTGAAGCCGCCAGCGCTCCCGCCCATGATGACGAGCCGCGAACGGTCGGCGAGGCCGCGCTCGGCGAGCGATTGCGCGCCAAATTTCGAGTCCTGCACATCGAATATGCCCCAGCTTTCGCGCAGCTTGAGCATGTATTCGCGCCCGTAACCGGTGCTGCCGCGGTAGTTCGGTTGCAGCACCGCGTAGCCGCGCGTTGCGAAGTACTGGCAGCTCGCATTCCACGATGCAGTCACCTGCGAAGTTGGCCCGCCGTGGACCATGACAATGAGCGGTGGGGCCCCACTACCTTCGAACCGTTCGCTCGCCGGCGGGTAGTAGAGTCCGTGCGCCTCCTCGCCATCGAATGATTGCCAGCTCACGGCCTTCGGCTCGGAAAGCGCCGCCTTCGGTACCGCCTCCGAGCCAGACATCCTGCGGACGGACGAACGTGCGCCGTCCGCCAGGTCGAACACCACGACGCGCGGTGACTGGCGGCCGGAACTGCCGATAAATGCCACCTTCTCGTGCGTGGCGGCGGCGGCCGGGTGGTCGAGCGCCGTGTATTCAGGATGCGCTGCGCCGATGTCGCGCACCGTGCCATCGGGCTCGACTTCGGTCAGTGCAGAAAACCCCCCGATAGCCCGCGTCGCGGCAACCCAGCCCGAACCGGTGAGGGCAATGTTCGTCTGCCCCTGGGACCACGCTGGCTGGCTAAATTCGCCGGGACCGGAGGTTATTTGAGCAACCGTCCCGGTCGCCAGGTCGCGCCGGTAAATCTGCCCCCAGCCACTCTCGTCCGAAAGGAAGTAGAGGCCAGAGCCGTCCCGGCTGAAAAGCGGCTGCGAGATTGCGGTGTCCCGGCCGCCAGCGATGACGGCCGCGCCAGTCACAACCGGCAATCCGTTCTCGACGCAGGCGACCGTCGCCAGCTTGAGGTCGGTGCCGTCCCACGGCATGTTCGGGTGGTCCCACTCGATCCACGCGAGCTGGCTCCCGTCGGGATGCCAGGCGGGCTGCATGTAGAAGTCGCGCCCCTCGCTCAGGCGCGCGGGCCAGTGCCGTCCCTCCGTATCGACCACCGCGATGGCGTCCACGTCTTCGTAGGTATGGACGTATACGAGCCAGCGGCCGTCCGGCGAGACCGCCGGGCTCGAACTCGCACCGAACGCCGGGGTGATCGGCCGTGCGGAACCTCCTCCAAGTTCCTGGCGGTAGATGCGCTGGTCGGCCTGGCCAACGAAGTAGGCCGCTCCGTGCGAAAGGGTGAAATCGCCACCGCCGTACCCGACGAACGCGCGCACGGAGATGTCGGACGTGAGGTCGCGCACCGCTCCGCCGTCCGCGTCCTGGACAACGATGACGCCGCGGTCGGAGCGCCCTTCAACCCAGCCGAGCGTGCGCCCATCCGTATCCCAGCACGGCTCGCCGAGGCGGACGCCAAGAGAGAGCATCCTGGCAGAAATAGGACTCTCCCACAGGCCGAACATACGTTGTTCGCGGTTCATGGCGTCGCTCCTCCAGGATTGCTTAGGCTATTGTCCGTGACAGGGGCAAGAACGGCGAACGTGTTGTCGGCCCGTCGCCCGGGATGCCACCATATCAGCATGAAGCGCATCACCATCACGGTGCCAGAAGCGCTGGCGGACGAGATCGCACAAACAGCGAGGCGCCGCGGCATTTCGGTCTCGGAAGCTGTCCGCGGGTTCGTGGAAACGGCCTTACGGCTGAACTTGGCGCGACCGCCGGCGCGCCATCCAGTGGCTGGGAATGGTCAGCAAGGGT
>DATNET010000004.1:0-2149 GCA_035606745.1 Tepidiformaceae bacterium | reverse complement strand
CGTCATGGGGTCTTGTGTTCCTTGTCTTTGTTGGCGAGTTCGGCGAGATACGCGTTGTACTCTCGCAGCGCTGGGTCGTCGTCGGAAGGCGTTGCGGTCCGGGGTCTTTCGGGCAGAATCCCGGACGGGATCTCGGTCACGGTGTCGTGCTTGCGAGGCTCGGGCGGGGCGTCCTCGTAGCGGACGAACTTGTAATACGCATAGAAACAGAACCCGGCGAACAGCGGCCATTGCAGGGCGTAGCCCAGGTTCTGGAATGAGCCCGACGCCGACTCGAAGCGGGTCCACTGCCACCAGGCGAGGGCCAGGCACCCTGCGGCGGCGACGACCACCAACGCGATCAGCGCTGGTCTCCTACGCCGTGTAGTGGACACTATTCAACGGTACCGCGCGGTCCTTTGGCCCGACGAACGTGTCGAGGCGGGCGGTGGCCGCTTTGCGGTAGATGGAGACGATGTACTTGGACGACCGAGTCCACGGTATTTCGAGAGCGTCGAGTGCCGCCGTGAACAGTCCCAGGATGTCTTCGGACCGATTGGAGAAGTGATAGCGGATGCTCCGGACACCGCGGTCGTTCGCGACGACACGACAGCCGTCGCTATGAATCAGGCCGATGATGAACTCTTCGGTGGCCTGGGCGACGAGCGCCTGCTGCCAGGGCTCGAGTCGAATCGCGCGCTTGTGTTTCTTGCCTGGACCATGCTGCGGGAACAGGCACGGCCAGTGCTTTGAGTACAACCACACCTCGCTGCAATTGTCAGACCGCAGCCGCACCCGCGCGCACTGTCGCGGCATGAGGATGTCGACCGCTTGACGACAGCGGTCCACGATCGCCGGGTACTTCGAATCGAGCGTTATCCTCAGTTGGAACGATCTCGGATGTCGCGATATGCAGCCGTCGCCCAGGTATAGGCCAAGTAAGTAGCAGTACGCTTCGGCGGGGATAGTGGAGAAATAGTGCTCAGCGCGGCATGAAGCGGATTCGCTCCGATTCCGTGGCCAGATCGGTGGTTTGCAACGCCAGTCCCGCACCGTCCTACGCGGAATTCCCGTAATCCGTGCGATTGCACAGTCATTCATGCCGTCGGCGATAAGCCGTTGAACGTCATTGAACTCCTGGGCAGAGCGCATTACCTGCTCCTTGGCCTGCTGACAGCTCCAACATAGGCAGCACCGCCGACAAGTTGGCCCGGGAGACTAGCGGTACGATCGCCACGCGGCGGGCGTGATGTAACTGGCAGGCATGCGGGCTTTAGGTGCCCGTGCTCGAGAGAGCGTGTGGGTTCGAGTCCCACCGCCCGCACTCTCTGTCACTGAGCGTCAGCCCTGTTTCGCGAAATAGCGCTCGCCGCCGGCCGGTATTCGCCCAAAACCCGCCTTCAGCGCTGGCGCCAACAGCTTCACCGGAAACGCGAACGCGCCCTTCGGTTCGACCGCCACGACCCACGTGAACAAGGTCGCGTCTCCGTCGGGTTCGACGATGTAGTCCTCGGCGAAGCGTCGGAATAGCGGAAGGCTCGACTCGTATGCATAGAACGCATGGCTCTTGCCCTCGTCCCATCGGAAATACCGCTCGCGCATGGTTGATCCGCCGGGGGCGGCGACCTCGCGCGTGGTGCCGACGCCGAACGGTCGCGGCGAGGTCCAGGTGACCTTCTTGATCGACGGGCCCCACGCGGCGAGCGAGAGGTCCGAGGTCAGCTGTTCCCAGACCTGCTCGGGTGTCGCGGTGAACCGCTTCTGATAGCGGAACACATGAGGAGCAGAAGCCAAGAATTCGTCATCGGCGGGTTCGAGCGGATACCAGCGCGTCATAACTGATCATCTTTGCAGTTCGAGTCACGCCTTTCGGACTGGAACTCCATTCCGCTCCGCCAGGCACCGCAACTGCTTCAGGGCGAACCGGCGGCCGCGGCCGGCTTGGGGGATCAGAACGCCCGCCCAAACGCCGTCCGCACCTGGATCACACAGGCTTGCTTGTGCACTCATCGACGGCAGCCCATTGGGGGACCACCGTCTTCGATACCCTCGCGTCGTTCGGCATCGCCCGGTGGAACCAACGCAGTGAACGCGCTGAAATGCGCCCCCGACGTCGATCTCACGTGGGCCGCACTCAACTCACTCGTGCTGGCTCTGGGCACCCTCATCC
>DATNET010000616.1:0-8323 GCA_035606745.1 Tepidiformaceae bacterium | reverse complement strand
ACTGAAGAGGCTAGAAGACCAGCTGGATGCTGTGACCTGCGCGTACGTTGCCTTCCACTGCTGGAATCACGGTCCGGAGCGCTTTCGTGTCTTTGGCAGTGATGAGGACGGGGCGATCGTGACGCCGTGGCCGCTTCAATCGGCTACATCCGTTCGGGCGCTGTCATTCCCATGATTCCGAGCACGCGCGCCAACGACCATTTGGCGGCGAGGACAAGACGCAGGCGCGCCTTTGTCGTTGCGGCGTCGTCCGTTATGACCTTGAGCGAAGAGTCGTTTTCCTGCTTGAACGCGTCATTGAAGGCGTGGAACGCGTTCGCGAGTGCCATCGCGTAGTGCGGCAGGTGCTGCGGTTCGAAGGTGGTAGCGATGACCTCTATTACGTCGGTCAGGCGCATCATCTCGCGAATGAGCGCGAGTTCCGAGGGATGGGCGAGAAGAGAGACATCCCCGCCCTCCGGGGTGAGCCCCTGCTCACGTGCGCGTTCAAGGATGCTCGCGAGGCGCGCGTGGGCGTACTGCACATAAAACACAGGGTTCTCGCTCGATTGCTTGACCGCCAGGTCCAGGTCGAACTCCATCTGCGCGCCGGGCGATCGCAACAGGAAGAAGAAACGCGCGGCATCGGCACCGACTTCTTCGATGAGCTCGTCCAGCGTGATGATTTCGCCGCCGCGCTTCGACAGCCGGACGACCTCCCCGCTCCGCTTGAGGGTCACGAGTTGGTAGAGGAGGACGTGCAGCGCCGCCGGGTCTGCGCCCACTGCCCCCGCGGCAGTCTTGAGACGCGAAACGTGGCCGTGGTGGTCGGCACCCCACACGTCGATGACGAGGTCGAAGCCACGACGAATGAATTTGTCGTAGTGGTAGGCAATGTCGCTCGCGTAGTACGTGGGCCGTCCGTCGGTGCGGACAACGACGTTGTCCTTATCTTCGCCGAGTTCGCTTGAAGCGAACCAGACCGCTCCGTCGCGTTCGACAAGTGCGCCTTTTTCGCGCAACAAGTCCATCACGAGGGTCGAGGGGCCTTCCGGATCGTAGAGCGACTTTTCGCTGTACCAGCAGTCGTAGCGCACACCGAACGCTTCAAGGGTGCGGCGAATGTGGCGAACCATGAGCTCGATTCCGAGCGCGCCCAGTTCGGCGGGCGCAGGCTCGCCCTCGGGCCGAAGAAACGCGTCTTTTGCCTGTTCGCGGATTTCAGTAGCCAGCTCCACCATGTACCCACCCGGGTATCCGTCCGTTGGGATGTCGACGGGACGGCCGAAGAGCTGCTGGTAACGCGCATAGAGGGTGTCGCCGAAGGTGTCCGTCTGGGTGCCGGCGTCGTTGACGTAGTATTCCCGCTCGACTTCGTACCCTGCCGCCGCGAGGGCGTTGGCCAGGGCGTCTCCGATTGCCGCGCCGCGTCCGTTCCCGACGTGGAGCGGCCCTGTCGGATTGGCGCTGACGAATTCGACCTGGGCCTTGCGCCCGGTCCCTACCGATAGGTCGGCGAACGCCTCGCCGGATTCGATGATGTGCTCTACCTGGCTCTGCACAAAGCTGTCGGCCAGCCGGATGTTGATGAACCCGGGCGGCGCAACAGCCGGTGGTTCGATCGCCTGGTCCACGGGAATGTGCTTTGCGATTGCCCGTGCGATCTCGACCGGCGGCTTCATGGCCGAGCGCGCAAGGCGCAGGGGCACGGTGCTGGCGAAGTCGCCGTTCGCGCCATCTTTGGGGCGCTCTATGGCGCCTTCGGGGAGCGCCACATCCGGGAGGTCGCCCGCGGCGACGGCGCTGCGGATCGCCTCGGCAAGGAGCTGTTCGAGATAAGGACGAATGTCGCGCAGGTCGGGCATGCGAACTCCAAAAGAGAAGAGTAGCCCCCGCCGCCAGCTAAAGGAATGGCTCGGGAAGCGTGCGAAACAACGGCGCTGCTAGCCCTGGTCGAACGGGAAGCCGCGGCGGCGCGCCAGTTCGGAGACATCACGCGCTGCCTGTTCGGCGCTGGCGATAACGTTCGCCGGGTAGGCGTACGTTCGCTGGTGTTCTGCGAATTCGTCTTCGTCGAGGAGTTCGATCAGGCCGTTGGCTTTGACGGCGACATCAAGGTCGAGATCGACATAACCGATTTGGCAGCCGTCGAACACCGGCGGGGTCGTGATGTTGCAGTACCAGAGGGCGAGGGGGCATCCGGGCCGGGACAAGCGGAAGATGTTGTACCAACGGTCACGCCAGAAGTACACACGGCTATCGTAGGGCGAGCGGAACTCGCCCCTGCTCGTATAAATCGGGGTACGGGCGCGGTACTGGGTGACGAGCAGCGTCCCGTCATCCGAGACAACCCGGAATGGCTGAATCCAGTGAGCAGTTCCATCGTACTTGGTGGCTCGGAGGAGAATACGCGAGCCGGCGACCGCTCGTGGGCTGCGAGAGACTTCCATTGCTGGATCATACAGAAGGAATGCGCTCTGAACCGTCCCCTTACGTGAAGTTCAGCGGAAAAGTCCCTACTTATTCGCCATCGTCAGCCCGAAGACGACTCCAGCCACTATCGCAACGACGCCGAGCGCCCAGCAGACGAACATCTGAAACTTCGAGAAATCGGTTTTAACATCGAGGTGCGTCGGAGCAACATTGGGGTCGAGAGGGGTGGCGTGGGTGTCGTGATTGGCTTCGGTCATGCTGGGTTGCTCCCCGTGAACTGATCTGGGATTCATTCTGCGCCCGAAGCGGATTGCGCGCACATTCTCCCGTGCCGCGCCCGCGGATGCCGGCCGGCCACGACCGATTCGTGGCGTGTGGCGTGGTAGGCTGACGCTATGTCTGAACAGGATTTCACTGCCGCCGCCCAGCCTGGCTCGCGCCGCCGTAAAAAGGAAATCGTCTACAAGTTCATTACGGTCCCGGGCAACATGGAGCAGGCTTGCGCCGAGTTCAACGCTGAGCGGTTCTTCGAGTGCCATGAATCGATCGAGGAGATCTGGCAGCAGGAAACGGGCGAGGTGCGGGACCTCTACAAAGGGCTCATCCAGATCGCGGCCGCGTTCGTCCACATTTCGCGAGCCAATTTCATTGGGGCGAATCGTCTCTGCAGCACCGCATTACGCTACCTGCAGCCTTACCGAGAGGGCGGAGCGATGGGATTCGATGTGGAGACAATCTGCGGCGCTACCGAGGATGCTCATCGGCGCGTGCTGGAACTCGGGCGAGCCCGGCTCGGTGAGTTCGATATCGCCCGGCGGCCGTTCTATACATTCGACGCCGCAGGAATGGCCGCGGACGCCATTCGCTGGGGCGCCTGGGGCTTCGACCGTGACGGCAATGCGGTGGAGACCGAGATCATCGTGGCCGAATAAACGCGGAGCGGTTTTGACGCAATTGTCACCTCTCCGCCATGCCTATGTCACAGCCGGCAGCTACGGTGGCCACGTATGGAACGAGGGTGTCCGAAGTGTCGGGGTTCGCTATTTCCCGTTGCCCGAACGCTTCGATCGCCTACGCTCGATTGGGGATTCGCATCGCGCGAATCCTTCACGGAGACGTCCCTCCCTGGCGGAGTTGGCCAGGCGAGGGGGCAGACGCAATCCCGGAGGATGATCTGGTGACGGTTTCCAACAACGCTGCTCCGGCCGGCGCCGGTGCTACGCCCGGCGGCACGCCCGATATTGTGATCGAGGCCCGCGAAGTCGAAAAGATCTACGACACCGGGTCGATCAAGGTACACGCATTGCGCAAAGTCAGCCTCACGGTGCGGCGGGGCGAAATGCTCGCAATCATGGGACCGTCGGGTTGCGGCAAGACTACCCTCTTGAACAGCCTTTCCGGACTCGATGAATTCGATTCCGGCCTCGTGCTCATCAACGGCGCCGACATCGCGAAGATGGCCGACGACAAAAAGACCGAATTCCGGGCGCGGGACATGGGTTTCGTCTTCCAGACGTACAATCTTCTGCCGGTGCTCAGTGCCGTCGAAAACGTCGAACTGCCGCTGATAGTCTCGGGGACGAAGCCGAAGGTCGCCCGGGAGATGGCTCTGGCGTCGCTCGACCGCGTTCGATTGCGCCTGCAGGCGAACAACCGGCCAGCACAGCTTTCCGGTGGCCAGCGGCAACGTGTAACCATCGCCCGGGCCCTGGTAAATCGCCCGGCCATCATGTGGGCCGACGAGCCCACCGGCGCCCTCGATTCGGCGACCGCGACCGAGATCATGGATCTCATTGTCGACCTCAACCGTACGGCGGACCAATCGTGCGTGATCGTAACGCACGACCCAAAGGTCGCGGCGCGGTGCCATCGCACCATCCATATGGAAGACGGCGTCATCGCGCGCGAAAACACGCAGGCCGAGATGGTTGCGTTGTCGGGAAGCCACTAAGGGGCGGGCATGAACGAACTCTTTGGACTCTCAATGACGTACATCGCGGCCGGTTGCGTGGCCGTGACGGCGTGCATCCTGCTGTTTGTGGGATTTATCGCCTGGCGCAACCCCGTGATGTTCAAAAACGGCCTCCGAAACATCCCGCGCAGGCCAGCGCAGACGGCGCTCATCATCGTGGGGCTGATGTTGTCTACGGTGATCATGACCGCGGCCTTCGGGACCGGAGACACGCTCACCTACAGCGTCTCGGCCGAGGTCTACAACATCCTCGGCCCCGTGGATGAGGTGATTCATTGGGACACGAAACTCTACCCCGCGGCGCAGGACAAGCGGGTCATTCCACTCAGCCAGGTCGACCAGTGGCGCCAGGAAAACGCCAACAACCCTTCCATCAAGGCGCTCATCCCATATCTCCAGGAGACGATCCCGGTCACGGATCAGCGCACTCGCCTGAACCAGGCGTTTCCGCAGATCACGGCCACGCGGCCCGGCGACCTTGCGGCGGTTGGCGGCCTTAAAGACACGGATGGCAAGCCGGTCGAACTCGGGCCGAACGATATCGGCCTGAACACCACCCTTCAGGACAAGCTCGATGCTCGCGTCGGGGACACCATCAGCCTGTTCTTCGGCGGCAAGAGCGTCGACCTGACGGTGAAAGCGATTCTTCCGAACTCGCTTTCGAGCGGATCGAGCAGCACGACTTCGCGCCAGGGCGCGGCCGTGAACTTCGACTTCCTCGGGAAGCTCGTGAACCGTGAAAACGTGGCCGATTTTGTCGGCGTTTCGAACGACGGCACCACGCGCGGCGGGCTCTCCGATTCAGGCAAGGTGACCGCACAGCTGAAGCAGACAGTCGCCGGGACGAAGTTCACGGTGGACGAGAGCAAGAAAGACGCCGTACACACCGCCGAGCTCGTCGGCAACGCCTTCACCACGCTATTTATCGTGATCGGGCTGTTCTCCATCGCTGCCGGCGTGCTTCTCATTTTCCTGATCTTCGTGATGCTGGCGGCAGAACGAAAACCGGAGATGGGCATGGCGCGAGCCGTGGGCGCGAAACGGAGGCAGATCGTCGAGAGCTTCCTCGCCGAAGGCATGGGGTACGATCTCGGCTCGGCGATGGTCGGGCTTGTTGCCGGGGTGGGCGTCGCGGCGGCGATGATGTTCTTCGTGAAATGGGTCGCGGGTGACCAACTGGGACTGAACCTTCAGTTCACGGTCTCGGCCCGCAGCCTCATCGTCGCCTGGTGCCTTGGGGTGATTACGACGTTCGCGGTCGTCTTCCTCGCCTCGTGGCGCGCGAGCCGCATCAACATCGTTGCAGCGATTCGCGACCTCCCGGAATCACGGCCCGCAAACCCGGAACAGGCCACCTGGCGTGGCTACCTGCGCGCTACCCTCAACGGGTTCGCGGCTTTCGGCGTGACGCTCGTTTCCGTGCTTTGTGCGATTCATTTCGGCAAACACACGCCCGCGCTCACGCCGCTCTTCATCCTGGCCGCGGTGGCGGGCATCGGTGGGCCCTGGTTGGGGTTGCTCCGGGGCCATAATTTCGGCCTCCCGCGCGACGAACAGAAGGATGTCCGGGAGGTGCGGAAACCGCTCCCGTTGTGGCTATGGGTGGTCATGCTCCTCGCGTTCCCAATCGCGGTCATCGTCTGGGCCAATCGACGCATCGGCGGCCGCGTCCCGTTCTGGCCGTTCATCCTTGGCCTCATCCTCTTGCCGTTTGCCGGGCTCGGATTGCTTGTGCTGATCGGATATCCGATCGCCCTCCTCGTCGTCCGCCTGACCCGGAATCGCAAGCCCAAAAGCATTCCGGATTGGCTTCTGCTGGTCGGCATCGTCGTTGCACCGCTGGGTATCGTGCTTGCGGCGCTGCAAGATCGAAGCAAGCAGGTCGCCTGGAGCGTTGGGGTGGGTACCGTCGGGCTGGCGACGGGCGTGCTCCTTATCGAGTGGGGCATCGATGCGCAGGAGATGTTCCTGTTCGCGCTGGGCACCTCGCTGGTGTTCCTGTGGGTGGCGCTTACGCTTCGCTACTTCCGCATCCAGGAACGGCTCGCCTTCACCGGATGCAGTCTGCTGTTGCTTGCACTGTGGTATGCGCTCCCGGGCGGGCGGCTGTCGGGCGTCGTCGGGACGCTCAACGGCGGCGCCGAGATGTTCTTCCTTGCCGGCGTGACGATGGTCACGGCAGGGACGTTCGTCGTGGTTTACAACGCTGACATCATCCTGCCGCTTATCGGCATGATTGGTGGCCGATTCGGCCGCATTCTGCCGGCCGTAAAGACGGCGGTGGCGTATCCGCTCACGTCCAAGTTCCGGACCGGGCTGACGATCCTCATGATCGGGCTGATCATGTTTGTGCTGGCCATGCAGTCTGCGCTGAACACGAATTTCAGCAAGGCGTTCAGCGGCACCGACGCTCTCGGCGGCTTCGATACCGTCGTGTCCGTGAATGGGAACACTCGGCTGAATGGTTTGATTCCTGCCCTGCAGGAAGCGAACACCACCCTTCCGCCTGCCCAGCGTGTCGACACAAGCAAAATTGCGGCCGCCGGCGAGGTTCGCGAGGCTTCGGATACCGAGACTGACATCAAAAACCCTTATTCGACCAAGCCCGCCGACGATTTCAAGCACTACATGGTGCTCGGCGCTGACAACTCGTTTATCAGCGCGCAGAGTCTCCCGCTGAAGTATCGCGCAGCAGGCTACCCGGACGACCAGTCCGTGTGGGCGGCTATGGCTGCAGGCAAAAACGTCGCGATCATTCCCGATGCGCTGGTCTCGGGCGGCGGCGGGTTCGGCCCTCCGGGCGGCACGGACCTGCTCCAACTCAAACAGACCGACACGAAGGAAAATTTCACGCCGTTCACCCTTACTTTCCGTGACCCCGGCAGCGGAAAGCTCACAGACGTCACGGTCATCGGGCAGTTCAAAGCCTCGGCCGGGACGTTCTGGCCGGGGATCATGGTCCCCAAGGCAACGCTGCTCAGTGCGTTCCCGGATTCGAAAGGCCAGGAGTTCTTCCTGCGGCTCACGCCGGGCACGAACCCGAAGGTGTATGCCAAGCAGGTGGAGGCGGCACTTGTCCGGGCATCATCCGATTCGCTTCAGCAGGTGATCAACGACCAGCAGGCGATTAGCCGCGGCTTCCTGGACATGTTCCAGGGCTTCCTCGCCATTGGCCTGCTCGTCGGGATCGCGGCACTTGGTGTGATCTCGTTCAGGGCCGTGGTCGAGAGGCGTCAACAGATTGGCATGCTGCGTGCGATTGGTTACCAGCGGAGCATGGTCCAGCTCAGCTTTTTGCTGGAAGCGGGCTTCATTGCTGGGTCAGGTATCGTCCTCGGCCTGGTGCTCGGCCTGACGTTTGCGTGGAACTTATTCACGAGCGGAGAGTTCGGCGACACGTCAAATGGCGTCGCGTTCACGATTCCATGGCTACAGGTGGGTGCGGTCACGCTGTTCGCCTTCGTGGCGTCCATGGTGATGACGTACCTGCCAGCGCGCGCTGCCTCGCACACTTCCGTCGCTGAGGCGTTGCGCTACGAGTGATGCGACGGCCCTCCGCGGGACCGGCGATCGGCGTTAGAACGGGAGCTGCGGTGTTATTGGTGCGCTCTTCGTGGACTCCCTCGCTGCTCTTCTAAGAGGAGGGACGTCCAAAAGCAGGGAAGCTGGACCGCGGCAGGCCGCGGTCCCAGCTGCTGTTTAGCTCATCCGGATGTATCGGCTGAGGGAGGTCAGCGCTCGGTCCCGCACGCTGAGGTCAGAACGGGAGAGGCTGATGTGGGCGGGCTCGGACGGCTGTTGGGCGTCGGCGTCCTTTGCACGGTTTTCATAGTATTCAGCGCGGAATCGCGCTTCTGCATCTGGCTCGGCCGGAGAGGCAAAGCGGCCGGCGTACTCGTCGTAGAACATTCCTGTTCGCTCCTT
The DNA here is from genome assembly GCA_035606745.1 of Tepidiformaceae bacterium. GTDB lineage: Bacteria > Chloroflexota > Dehalococcoidia > Tepidiformales > Tepidiformaceae > DATNET01. The sequence continues at coordinate 15 of DATNET010000616.1, read as the reverse complement.
TGTGATTGTGGTCAC
>DATNET010000620.1:0-2030 GCA_035606745.1 Tepidiformaceae bacterium | reverse complement strand
TCAACCGCGCCCATAACGCTAAACAGCCCGGCTGGCCAGGGGACTGTTCACATCGCCGTCACCGAGTTCGGCCAGGAGCCGGGACTGGGGTTCATGCTTACGGCTGCCCGAGACGCCGCGTTTCCTGACGAGGACGACAGGCGTTTTCTCACGAACTGCGCCAACCTGGCGGCGGACGCGATGGCGCGGCACGCTCAGCGAGCCCTGGAAGAATCGACCACCGATGCACTCCGGGACCTTCTCGAGGCCAACCGCGCGCTGCTCAGTGCCGGGTTAGGTGCCCAGCAGGACGCCGATGAGACGGCCGCCGAACACGCCCAGCTCGAGGCACTGCTCGGAGGCCTGCACGAAGGGGTAACGGTGTATGACCCCGCGGGCCAGCCGCTCCTGATGAATGACGTGGCAAGGCACCTCACGATGGAGCGCCACGCGCATCCCGGTGCAGGGCACCCCGTCCGGTGGAATCAGCTAGATGGTTCGCCGCTCCCAGCGCAGGACTGGCCTGCCTTCCGGGCGCTCCGCGGTGATCAGTTCGCCGATGTCGAACTGATCGCCGACGAGCCTGCGGCAGCGCCACCCCGCCGCGTGCTGTTCAGCGGCAACTCCCTCCTCGATGCCGGCGGGCACGTTGTTCGGGCGATCGTCACCTGCCGCGATGTAACGGAACTCCGGCGCCTGGAGGTACTCCGCGAGGAGTACATCGCGCTGATCTCCCACGATTTACGCAGCCCGCTCTCGGTCGTGCTCCTCGCCGCGCAGCATATCGCCCGCGATGCACTTAGCGCCGGTGACGAGCAGCTGGCCACCATCGTTGGCCTCATCGACGCAAGTGCTCAGCGTATGCAGACGATGATCGAGGAACTCCTCGAAGGCGATGCGGTCGAGTCCGGAACGTTCGCCATTCACCAGCAGCCCGTCGCGCCGGTGGCGATGGTGAAGTCGATCATCCGCATGCTGGCTTCGACGAACGCCGAATACGAAATACAGGTCGTAAGCCCCACAACAGTGCCCACGATCCTCGGCGATCAGTCTCGTCTCGAACGGGTGATCGGCAACCTCCTGGGTAACGCCATGAAGTACTCGGAGCCAGGCAGCCGGATCGTCGTGACGATCCAGGCGCTTGACGGCGACGTCGCCATCTCGATCCGCGATCACGGTCGAGGCATGACCGCCGACGTCCTTGCCCACGTCTTCGAACGCGGCTACCGCGTCCAGGAGCGGTCGAGAGGGAAAGCAACGAGTTACGGCCTTGGCCTCTACATTGCCCGCCGCATCATCGAAGCTCACGGTGGCCGGATTTGGGCCGAAAGCGAACCCGGCGCCGGGACGACCTTCAGCTTCACGTTGCCCATCGACAACGACGACGCTTAACGCACAGCGACCTCGACGCCGGCTGAATTCGTGTGGCGCGGTCTTCGGGCCGCGGCTCGCTCGGGGCCGCGCTAGTCTGCCGGGCGCGCGAGGATGACGTAGCGGAAGCGCTCGTCAAAGCCCATCGCGCGGTAAACCCCGAATCCCATCTCGGTCGCTTGCAGTGCGGCGGTGGTGGCGCCCCGCCCGCGCCCTGCTTCTATCGCGGCGGCGGTCAACGCCGTGCCAAACCCGCGTCCCCGTACCCGGGGCTGCGTCTGGACGTTGAACACGCCCACGATGGCACCCGTGATCACCGCCATCGATGTGGCGACCGCCTCGCCGTCTATTTCGCCCAGGAACAGTTCGAAATCCGGGAAGTTGCGCGCCGTGCGGGCGATGCCCTCCGTGATTTCATGCCAGGCCGGCCCATCGACCTGTGCATAGCGGCGAATATCGGCGTCAGAGGTCACACGCCGAACGTTGATGCCGGCCGTCGCTCCCGGCACCCACTGTTCCAGGCTAAGCGACATCGCTGGCTCACTGTCCACCTCTACGAAACCGCGCCGCCGAACCTCCCCGAGCAACGCCTCGTCACTATCACGAAGATGGAAACGAAACGGCACGGCGCGCGCCGCAAACCAATCCACGGCGAGCTGGATTGCGGCGGGGACGTCGAC
>DATNET010000596.1:0-2711 GCA_035606745.1 Tepidiformaceae bacterium | reverse complement strand
AATGCCGGGATCGATACCGATCCCGGCATTTTGTTGTGTCGTGGGCAAGGGTGGTGGGCCTGGAGCATCCGCGGTACCGTTTCGGCCGGTGGCCGGCGGAGGGTTGAGCCGCTAACGTGGGGCGGATGGATGCGCTTTCCGTGCTGGGGCTTGATAGCAGCGAGGGGCCGCTGATGCTCATCAACGCACCGGATTCGGTATTGGCAGCGGCGGCGGCGATGAAGCCCCGGCCGTCGTTTGCGAGCACACTGCAGGTGGGCGAGCCAACGCCCAGGATCGCCTGGTGGACAGAGCGGCGGTTGCTCGATGCGGCGACGCTCAGCCGTTTGCACTGGATGGTGCAAACCGCGGCGGGCGAGGCGTGGCTGATTTTCGATCCCTCCGACGATGAGGGATTGACCGTCGGGGAAGTGCGCTCAGCTTTGGCCGAGACAGCGTTCGAAATGATGGACGAGGTCCCGCTGACGGACGGCGAGGTGGCGATACACGTCGCGCCGCGCGGGTCGGCGCCGGGGCACTGAGGGGGACCGGAATGGCGTGGGGAAGCTCCTGAGGATTAGCCGACAGGCATAATCGGAGCGATTGGCACCAGTGAGAGCTGTACTGCCATCGCGAAGTCAAGATGTTTGATCTGGTAGACTTTACCCTGGAGGGCCGGGCTCCTGGTGGAGCAACTGACGTGATAACTCAGCCGACGGCGAAAGTCGTCAGGGTTCGACTCCCTGGCCCTCCGCTTACCCCTTTACAAACTGCGCACTTGTGGCGACAATAACGTTGTTATCACGTCAGTTGGGTGCGAACCCACAGACAAGAGGGAGGGCCGTTCGTCGGCCCTCCCTCTTTGTATTGGCTGTGCGCTCGCTTCCAGCAGCCGTCTACCGACCCTTCGTCGCCCGCCGCAGGAATGAGGCGCTCCGTTAGGGTGGAGCGTACTATCCGGGAATGGCCGTTATTCGAACGCCGGGGATGTGCGAGCAGGGTGGCCGAGGAGTGACTTCGTGAGCAGCGAGCGGCGCCAGCAGCTGGGCTTTGCGGTGGTCTGCGCTGCGACCTTCATCGTGGTGTTGGACGCGGCGATCATGAACGTGGCGTTGCCTTCGATTCAAAAGGCGCTTGGCATGAGCGAAACGAACCTGCAGTGGGTGGTGAACGCCTACACGCTCATTTTCGGTGGTTTTTTGTTGCTGGGCGGGCGGTGTGCGGACCTCTTTGGCCGGCGAAAAGTGTTCATGGCGGGCCTGGCGATCTTTGGGCTGGCCTCGGGAGCGGGTGGCTTCGCACAGAATTCGGGCTGGCTCATCGTGGCTCGCGGGTTCGAAGGGTTCGGCGCTGCGCTGATCGCACCATCGGCGCTGGCGATCCTGTACACGATGTTCTCCGAGGAGGGAGCGCGGCACCGGGCGGTGGGTATTTACGGCGCGATGGGTAGCGGCGGCGCGGCCTCCGGGGCGCTGCTCGGGGGCGTGCTGACCCAGTACCTGGGATGGGAGTGGTGCCTGTTCGTGAACGTGCCCATCACCGCACTGGCGGTCGTGCTTTCGCCACTCGTGGTGCCGGAGGGCCGGCCCGAAGGGGTGCGCAAAAAGCTGGACGTAGGCGGCGCGCTCACGATGACGGGTTCGCTTCTGCTGCTGGTGTACGCGGTCGTGCAGGTGCACGGGTCGGGATGGGGTTCGGCGCGGACCATTGGCTGCCTCGTAGGGTCGGCGGTGTTGTTGGCCAGCTTCGTGATTGTGGAAAAGCGATCGCGTTCGCCGCTGATCCCGCTGGACGTGTTCAAAGTGCGCAGTTTGCGCGGCGCGAACGTGGTCGCGGGCTGCATGACGGCGGCGATGTTCGCGCAGTTCTATTTCACGACGCTGTACATGCAGCAGGTGCTGGGGCTTTCGGCGATTGTTACTGGCCTGGCGTTCACCCCGCTCAGCGTGGTCACGGCGGCGAGCTCGATTTTCATCTCGCGCGTGTTGCGGCGGCTGAGCGTGCAGCACGTGCTGGCGGGGGTGATGGCGACGATGGCGATTGGCCTCGCGCTGCTCACGCGGGTTTCGGCCGATGGGACGTATTGGGAGATCCTTGGGCCGCTGCTGCTAGTCGCGGCGAGCTTCGGCGTGGCACTCGTTGCGTTGACGATTGCCGCACTCTCGGGCCTGGAAGCGGGCGACACCGGGCTTGGTTCGGGGTTGTTGAACACATCGCGGCGGGTGAGTGGCGCGATCGGGCTGGCGGTGATGTCGACGGTCGCGGCTTCGAAGACGGATGCAATGCTGGCGAACGGGCAATCGATGGCAGTCGCGCTGAATGATGGTTTCCGGTGGGCGTACGGGATTGGGGCAGCGGTCGCGTTGGCGGGCGCGATTGCGGCTGTAGTGATGCTGCGTGGGCGGCTGAGCGAGGCGGGGGCGGTCGTGGCGGCCGAGTGACGACGAGCGATGGGGGCGGCCGCGGCCGCCTTGACGAGAGACGGGGGCGGCTGCGGCCGCCTTGACGAGAGACGGGAGACGAGAGACTAGTAGTCGGACAGGAAGCTATGCGCTGGGGGCGTCCAGTTGAATGGACGCTGAGCGGCGGCGGCGTTCGATGGCGAGGATGGTCGTCCAACAGAGGAGCAGGAGGGTCATCAGGGTGGCGGAGCCGATGCAGTAGATGCACCAGGCGTCCAGTACCCAGCCTTCGACGTAGGTGAGGTAGAGCGAGAAACAGAAGCCGAAGAG
>DATNET010000594.1:0-3977 GCA_035606745.1 Tepidiformaceae bacterium | reverse complement strand
TCAGTTTCCGCTTCCGCTCATTCGTATTGCCGTCTGGCTGGAGGGGATCACCTCCGAATGGGTGCTTGTGCCGTTCGTTGTTGACACCGGTGCAACGCATACGTGCGTACACCCGCTCGATGCCACACGGCTGCTCGGAATGTCTGCCGCCAGTTTGGATGCGGCCACCTGGCCCAGGGTAGAAGCGAGTTCAGGAATCGGTGGTGGTGCGAACTACTTGACCACCTCGGCGCTATACGCGGTGATGCATGACGATCACCCGACCACCCCGCCGGAGATCATTACCGGTTCAATCGAAATCGGTGAGCTGACCGCGGAAAGCCAGACATTACCCTCGCTTCTGGGGTGGGACGTGTTGCAACACTTTCGCGTCACTGCTGAATGGCGGGGCCAGGTCACTCTTGAACGTCGGGCTTCCGCTGAAGCCCCTTCGGTAGGACTCCCTCGATGAACCCGTTGACCGCATCGGCCATGCGGCGTGCTCCTTTGCCCGGCCCAGGGAGGTAGCCTGGGCGCTACCCCCGCAGCCGCTCGATCAACAACAGCGCCGCCTTCTTCGCCGGGCTCTTCGATTCCACCTGCGGCCCGACGCACGACGGGCATCCGTTCGCGCAATCGCACGCCACCAGCGCAGCGTGGCAGGCTTCGAGCAGGCTGTCGCGGACTTCGAACAGCTTTGTGGCGAGGCCCACTCCACCCGGCACGGAATCGTACAGGTAGACGGTGGGCAGCTCGTTGTAGGGCGAGCGGATATGCGTCTCGCTGCCGATGTCGCTCGCGTCGCAGAGGCAGAAAATCGGTGCGAGGTTGCGGGCGATGTGCGCGATGCCTGTCAACCCACTCGCCAGCTCCTCGCGGCCCATCCCGTGCGTCGCGCCCTCATCGAAGCTGAGCCAGTACGCACTCGTGTGCATGCTCTCCTCGGGGATCGCAATCTTGCCCCAGCCCACGTTCTCGTGCGTGTGCAGCTTCACCTTCTTGAAGATGGTCGCGAGGAACGTGATGGCAACCTCGCCCACTTCATGCGAGCCCTTTGCAACACCCTCCTGCTGAAAGCTGTCGAGGACCTTCAGCTCCACCGCCAGTTGTGCGTCGGTGTAGTAATCCACCGAAACCGGCGTGACGAACGCTTTCTTATCGTCCCAATCCAGGTACTCAACCTGGTACTGCTGCCCGCGGTGGATGTAGATCGCATCCTCGTGGATGAGGAGCGGCGCGCTCGGCCGGTCGCATTCGCCAATGACGCGCGGGCGCGGGCCCTGCTCGATGATGACAAAGTTGTCGGTGCTGGCGGTCCTGAGACTCACCTGCTCGGCCGGATAGGTCTCGCTCATCCAGTAGTAGCGGCCACCCGAGCGTTGAATCACGCCCTCCTCATGGAGGATGTCGAGCAGTTCATCCGTGTGTGCGCCGAATACTTCGCCGGCGTTGAACGGCAACTCAAAGGCAGCGCACTTGAGATGGCTGCCGAGAATGAACAGGTTGTCGGGGTCGATCAGACCCCGTTCCACGCTGCGTTCGAACACGAAGTCGGGGTTGGCGGCAACGTACTGGTCGAGCGGGTTCGACGACGCGATGAGCACCGATACCGACATCTCCCGCGTACGGCCGGCCCGGCCAAACTGCTGCCATAGACTCGCGAGCGAACCGGGGTAGCCCATCGTCACGCTGGCGCCAAGCCCTCCGATATCAATCCCGAGTTCGAGCGCGTTGGTCGCGATGACGCCGCGGATCGAGCCGTCGCGCAGCCCCCGTTCGATGTTGCGTCGCTCGTTGGGCAGGTAGCCCCCGCGATAGCCAGCCACCCGTTCCGCATCGCCTGGCTTGCTGCGGAGGGTTTCGCGGAGGTACGTCAAAAGGAGTTCGACGCGCATCCGGCTCGGCGCGAACACGATCGTCTGCACGCCGCCCCGGATGAGGCGCGCGGCCACGTCGCGCGACGCCTTGAGCGAGGACTGCCGGATGCCGAGTTCCTTGTTCACGACCGGAGGGTTGTGGATGACCACCATGCGTTCGCCGGCGGGAGCGCCACTTTCGGCCACGAGTTCGACGTCATCGCCGACCAGTGCCCGGGCCAGTTCGCCCGGGTTGGCGATGGTGGCCGAGCACAGGATGAACGTTGGGTTCGAACCGTAAAACTGGCAGATGCGCCGCAGCCGCCGCAGCACGTTCGCGAGGTGGCTGCCGAAAACGCCGCGATACATGTGCAGCTCGTCCACGACCACGTATTCAAGGCTTTCGAAGAGCTGCACCCACTTGGTGTGATGCGGCAGGATGGCCGTGTGGAGCATGTCGGGGTTGGTCAGCACGATGTGTCCCGCGGTGCGCACCGCCCGCCGCGCGTCCGCCGGCGTGTCCCCGTCGTAGGTGAACGTCCGGATCTCCTCGCCGATGAGCGTGATGAGGTCGTGCAATTCGTCGAGTTGGTCCTGCGCCAGTGCTTTGGTGGGGAACAGGTACAGCGCGCGGGCGGAACGATCCTTGAGGATGCGGTCGATCACAGGCACGTTGTAGCAAAGCGTCTTGCCACTCGCCGTGGGGGTGACGACTACTGCGTTCCTGCCGGCCATCGCATGCCCGATCGCCTCGGCCTGGTGGATGTACGGCTGTTCAATCGATCGCCGCCGGAGCGCCCCGAGGAGCCGTTGGTCGAGCCCCTCCGGCCACGCCGCAAACCTGGGTGGCTTCGCAGGGATGCGTCGCACAACGGTATCAGTCGGCTTCGACCGAAGCTCCGCTACCACCGCCTCGGCAATGAGTGCGGGCGGCACAGGCCGGACTGCAGCAACGGGATACGCGGGCGGCGGCTTAACCATGGGCGAGTCCCGAGGCCTGAGGCCCTAGTCCCGAGTGCGGTGCGGCTGCCGGCATGCGTCCGGGCCAACTTCGCGGCCTGAGGTGTCGTTGGCAGCCGACTTGCATGAGGGGCTCGAGGTGCAAAGCGCCATCCTGATCCGCACGGATGTTCGGAAGTATGGCGAGCGATGGCGCAGGCGTCAATCCGTGGCGGGAGTGCTAGCCGCGGTTCGTCACACCACTGACGCGAGCCGCCGTGATGTGCACCACCACTCGGCCTTCCGACCGCAGCCGTGCCTCGAAGCCCTCAGGCGGTTGCCAGTCGGGCTCGCCCCGCATCGCCCGGTTGAGCGTGATGTGGAATGGCACGAGGTTGTCCTCCTGGATCGTCGCCGTGCCCTCTACGGTGACGTAGCCGAATGGCGGCCCTTCATCGAGGACAGTGATCGCTGCCCGGGCGTCGCTGCGCAGCGTTTTTGCCTTTAGCCGGCCGCTCGTGGTGCTGAAGAGCAGTTCGTCGCCATCGCGGGCATAAAACACCACCGAATTGCTCGGGCTTCCGTCCTTGCGTAGCGATGTCACCACGGCCCATCGGCTCTTCGAAATGAACGCATCCTGTTCAGGGGTTCCAATCATTCGTGGTCCTTCACTCTGTGCGGCTGCCATGTTGCCGTTCATGCAACCGGCCGACGATCTAGAGTAGCAGCATCGTCCGCTTCGCCCGGGAGCCGCCAGTGACCGAGTCCGAACTCTGTTTTCTCTCCGCGACAGCCCTTGCCGGGAAGCTCCGCACCCGCGAAGTCTCGGCCCGCGAGGTGATGGAGGCACACCTGGCCCGGGTCGCCCTTATCAACCCCCGCGTCAACGCCATCGTGACACTGGTCGCGGAGCGGGCGATGGAGGCAGCCGCCACGGCCGACGAGGTGATCGCTCGCGGCGGCGAGGCCGGCCCGCTGCACGGTTTGCCAATCGCACACAAAGACCTCTTCGCCACGAAGGGCATACGTACGACGCAGGGTTCGAAGATCATGGCCGACTTCGTGCCCGACGAAGATTCGCCGGTGGTGGCGCGCGTGAAAGCTGCGGGGGCGATCACGATCGGTAAGACGAACACCCCCGAATTTGGCGCCGGTTCCCAAACGTACAACGACGTTTTCGGCGAGACCCGCAACCCGTACGAC
>DATNET010000573.1:0-3079 GCA_035606745.1 Tepidiformaceae bacterium | reverse complement strand
AGAGGGCATGTGCGAGATCCTCAGAGGCCTCCACAGCGCGCTCTCCGGCCGAAGCCCAAACCGTGGGGAGCGGCCGCTTGCCCCCAGGCCAGCGCTACCGCGTCGCGATGCCGCGGCCCCCGCCGTCGAGCACGACACGTTCGGGTTCTGCACTGAGTTCATCGTTGAGCCCGGACAAACACCCGTCGACATCCAACAGCTCCGGATACTGGCCAGCCAACCCGGCAGCACTTCCGTGATGGTGGTCGGAGATGAGTACGGCGCTCGCGTCCATCTCCACACGCTGGAACCGCAGGCGGTCCTTACTGCCGCCGAGCGATACGGCCACCTCTCCCGTATCAAAGTCGATGACATGGACGCACAGCATTCGCGCCTCCGTTCCAGCTGGGACCGCGCCGGCGTTGCCGTCGGCATGCTCGCCGTGAGCCGTGGAGCGGGCTTCGACAGCGCCTTCGAAGGCCTGGGCTCCGCCGTCTGCGACCTCGGGCAAAACGCGAAGCCGGCGTCCGGCGATCTCGCGGCGAGGGCCGATGCGCTGGGCTTGCCTGAAGTCGTCCTGCTGCCAAACCATGCCAACGTCTTGCTCGCGGCGCGCCAGGCGGCCGGGCTCGCCCGTTGCACCCTCCACATCGTCCCAACCCGCTCCCTCGCCGAAGGTATCGCCGCAGCCGTGGCATTCGACCCCCGGCGTCCGGGCACGTCGAACGTCGAGGCGATGACCGAGGCGGCAGCACGAGTTCGTACGGTCGAAATCGCCACCGCCACAGCATCGCGGTCGATCGACAGCCATCACATCCGCGCCGGCGACGCGGTCGCATTTCTCGACGGCGAAGTCATCGCCACCGGCCCGTCTCTCTGCGAGTCGCTCGTGCAAGCGTTGGACGCCGCCGGTGCTCACCAAGCCGCCCTCGTCACCCTCTACCGCGGAGCTAGCGTCGAAGAAGCCGATGCCCGATCCGTCCGGGCACAGGTCGCGCAACGCTATCCTGCGGTCGAAGTCGAACTGGTCGATGGCGGACATGACCTCTACGCCTACATCGCCTCGGTCGAATCATGAGCCAGCAGTCGAGGCCTAACAGCACGAGCTCTCCGCCGCGCGTGGCGACAGTCGTTCGCCACTACCTTCTCGGATCCGCGGCAGGCATCGCGCTCGGGCTCGCCGTCGCGCTCGGGACCGCTGCTTGTGGTAACGATTCCGGCCCCTCCAATCAGCCCACGACGCCCGGCCCACTCGCGTTCGCAATCACCATCTCAGACAACAAGTTCACGCCGTCTTCGCTGACGGTGCCCGTCGGCACAACGGTCGCCTGGGATTGGACCGGGAAGAACATGCACGCCGTTCAAGGAACGTTCGATGGCATGCCGGTCACGAGCCCCACCCATGAGGGATCCGGCAGCTTCCGCTTCACGTTCACGAAGTCGGGGACGTATGACTACCACTGCGCTATCCACGGCGCGGCGATGGCAGCCAGGATCGTGGTGAAGTAGGGCGGGCGAAGGTTCCCAGACAACAAAGTGGGCCGCAGAGCGGCCCACCCGGTAGTCCAACGATCCGTTGTGGAGTCGCCTAGAAGCGCTTCTCCTTGATGCGAGCGGCCTTGCCCGTGAGGCCGCGGAGGTAGTAGAGGTTCTTGCGACGGACTTTGCCGTGGCGAACCACTTCCACCCGGTCGACACGCGGGCTGTTGAACGGGAATGTCCGCTCCACGCCCACCCCGCTGGCGAGCTTTCGCACCGTGAAGTTGGAAACCAGGCCCTTCATCCGCTTGCGGATGACCACGCCTTCGAAGACCTGGATCCGCTCTTTGTCGCCCTCGACGACCTTCGCGTGCACGCGGACGGTGTCGCCGCTGCCGAATTCAGGGAGGTCCGTGCGCTGCTGCGTCGCAGTCAGCGTATCAAGTTCGTATGCCATTGCGGTTGTTATCCCTTGCTCAACGTAACCTTCGAAGGATACCGGACGACAGCGTTACTGCCAAAGCCGGAGAGGGGACGGCCGCTCAACGGCCTGTGCTTCCGTGCCCGCCGTTCCCGCGCCGCGTCTCCGACAACACGAGCGCCTGCTCGAACGCGACATCCGCCAGCCGGCTCACGACCAACTGCCCGATGCGGTCGCCATCATAAACCGTGTGCTCGATGGCATCCGACATTGTGTACATGTTCACGCGCAGTTCGCCGCGAAAATCCGCATCGATGGTCCCGAACGTCGTGATCACGCCCCTCGCGCCAAGACCGCTCCGTGGCCGCAGTTGGACGTCCAGCCCGGGCGGGATCTCCAGCGCAATGCCGGTGGGGACGAGTGTCGGACGCGCGCCGAGCGGGACGCTGCCGCCGTCCAGACACGCGTAGACGTCGAACCCGGACGCAGTCTCGCTTGCACGAAACGGTAATTTTGCGCCCGCTCGAAGGAGCTGTACGCGCACCGTTTCGCTCATGGCAGGCCCTGCCAGTCTGGAGAACATGATGGCGGCATGGAAGTCATCGCGGTGCTCCTTGGTCTGCCTGTCAGGCGCACATGCAGGCTACGCCGGGCGACGCATCGTGCCAACCACCATGCGTCCCCCAACGGTCAAATCAATTGACCGTGGCCAGGAAGGTGGGCACCATGTGGCTACATCACTGAGAGGTTCAGCCGTGCGCACCATCGGTGTTCGACAGCTCAAAAACGAAGCGACGCAGATTATCCGCGCCGTCCGCGAACAGAATGCCCAGTTCGTCGTCACGGTGAACGGCCAGCCGGTGGCCACGCTGCGGCCCTATTCGGACCGTGATGTCGCAGGTCTTCATCGGTCGCAGGCAGCGGCGGAGATTGCAGCCATCGACCGCCTCGCCCTTGATGTAGGCAACCTCTGGGACGAGCCCAAAGGATGACCACGCTCGACGCCTCCACGCTCGTCACACTGTTCAACTCGCGCGACACCAATCATAACGTCTGCGTTACGTGGTTCCGCCAGGCAATCGCCGATGGGGACCCGCTCCGAGCGCCAGTCACAGTGCTTGCGGAGGTTGCCGCCGCGATCAGTCGGGGCACCGGCGACCGCCAGCTGGCCCGCGATGTCGCCACGCAAGTCCAGCATTC
>DATNET010000556.1:0-10529 GCA_035606745.1 Tepidiformaceae bacterium | reverse complement strand
GGTCCACTCAGCCAGCCGCTCCTCGGTCATCGACTCATGTTGGGCGCGTTCTGCAGCGGTATCCAGGCCGTCCCGGCTCGCCCAGGCTGGCTTACCGAGGAACCCCACGAGCGACCGCCATTCCTCATCCGAACGGCAGCTGATTGCTATCCATTGGTCCGCGCCGGCGCAGGGAAAGACGCCATTCGGCACGAAACCTTCGATGCTGCGGTTTTCCACCGACCCGGATTCGCGACCGTTCCACGCCGCATCGAGGGCAGCCTGGGGAAACATCTGCGCGCTGCACTCCACCTGGGCGAGTTCGATCGCCTGGCCCTCGCCCGTGCGCCGCCGGTGCCGAAGAGCGGCCAGCACCGCGAACGCCCCGTGGGCGCCGGCCCAAAAGTCTCCGGCGAAGATCTGGGGGTTGCTGACTGGAGCGGAGTCGGTATAACCGCGCAAAATCGTCGAACCAGCGACGGCGTCGATATGTGAACCGTACCCGCGGCCCTCGACATACGCGCCCGTGCGCCCGAACGCCGGCATATGCAAGATAACGATGTCGGGGCGAAGCGCCTTGATCGCGGAATCGTCAAGGCCGAGCTTTTCGAGCGTGCCAAGCGCGAGGTTTTCGGCGAGGACGTCGCTGATGCGAATCAACGCCTGCACGATGGCGAGACCTTCCGGCCGGCGGCTGTCGACAGTGAACGACTTCTTATTGCGCAGCACATGGATGAACGCCGGGCTGTTGTTCCATGGTCGTGGGCCCGGGTCGCCGCCGGGATGCCCGCCCATCCATGCCGGGATGAACGCGGCCGTCATCGACGTAAGCCTCGGCGAAGCCGCGCGGGTCATCGGGTTCCAGATGAACGGGTTCTCCACTTTGATGCAGTCGGCGCCCATGTCGGCGAGGTACATCGTTGCGCTTTGCCCGGCCCAGACGGCCGAGAAATCGCAGATCCGGATCCCTTCAAGCGGTAGGTACGTGCTCATGCCACCACCCCGTCGCGGCGAAAGGCCGCAATTTGCGAATCTTCGAAACCGAGTTCGCCGAGAGTGGCGCTGGTGTGTTCGCCGAGCATCGGCGCCGGCCGTCGAAGCTTCCACGGCGTTGCCTCGAAAACGTACGGCCGCCCAAGCATGGGAAACGAGCCGAGCAGCTGGTGATGAGCCTCGGTCCACAGACCGCGCTCGCGAAAGACAGGGTCCTCGAAGATGTCCCGACCCGTGAACAGCGGCGCCACCATGGCATGTGCGCGCCGCGCCTCGGCCCACACCTCCGCCCGCGTGTGTGACAGCATCCATGGATAGACGATCGCGTCCGCTTCCTCCTTTGCGGCGGGGTCCATCGCCGTCTGCGGCAGCAGCCACTTCGGGTCCCGCAGCGAGTCGTCATCGATCATCTCCACGAATCGCTGCCAGTAGTTCCCAAATGAGGCGGTGACCTCGACATATCCGTCGGCCACGGGATAAATCCCTCCCGCTATTCCTGCCCCAGCGCCCGCCGAGCGTTCCTGGATACGACCACTGAAACGATAAGCGAGGATCGAGGCGGTGCGACGGTCGGTGCTGTTAATTTGCGTGTCGAACAGTGCCACGTCGACGTGCTGTCCAATGCCGTGGGCCTCCCAGGCGTGAATCGCACCCATCGCCGCGATCCCGGCTACGGCACCAGATTGAAGCAGGGCAGCTGTACCGCCGAGCTTGAGCGGTGGCCGGCCCACCAGCCCGTGTCCGAACATCTCGCCTCCCATCGCGAAGAGCGCCGTATCCGAAAGTCTGTAGTCGCGGTACGGCCCGCTGTGGCCAAAGTTCGTAATGCTCAAGACGGGGACGTCGGCAATAGCTCTCAATGCCTCGTAATTCAGCCCGAGCCGCTCTTCGACCGAAGGCGTGAAGCTCGTCACGACAAGGTCAGCCTTGCGGACAAGCCGCGCGACGATGGCGTGGGCATCTTGCCGGCGGAGGTCGACGACCATGCTCTCCTTGTTGGTGTTCAGAAATTGGTAGGTGCCGCTTCGCTCGACCCCCGGCTCATCATGGAGGAACGGCGTGAGCGATCGCGACGGATCTCCCCCGGGACGCTCGATTTTGATCACTCGCGCACCCAGGTCGGCGAGCAGCTTTGTTGCATAGGGACCCGCGATGTGGCTGGTGAAGTCCAGCAGAGTCAGACCTTCGAGTGCTTCCAGCCTGGACCTCCAACAGTTGATCATTGGCAGACGGTTCGCCCACCAGGGCGTTTCGCCCGACTGTACCGCAACAATTGCGAAGGGGCAGGTGGCTACGGCGCTTCGACCGCGGGTACAGCCATACGGCCCATCCCAGCGATCATCCGGAGGACCGGTACGGCGCTCAAGCAGATCACCACGCCCGCTCCCGCGAACGCCTCACGGACGCCGACGGCGTAGACCGCCGGCCCGGCAAGTGCGAACCCGATGAGCCCTGCTGTCGACGCGACCATCGAAACCAGGCTCATGACGCGCCCACGCATTTCGTCTTCGGTCTCCTTTTGGAGGTAGCTCGCGAAGCAAATCTGCAGCCCGACGACGCCCATTCCCATAATTGCCATGGCCAACAAGGCCACAAGCATTCCCGGCGAGGCTCCAAGCAAGATCGTCGCTCCACCAGTTGTGACAAGCGCCCCGGCCCCGACTGGCAGTAGTTTCAGGCGCGGTCCGAGATACATGAACAACAATGCGAGTGCCAGCGCTCCGCCGCCTTCCGCCGAAAGCAGCACACCGTATCTGCTTTCCGGCAGATGGAGCGTTTCTGATACCAGCGTCAGCGTACCTGCATTGACGATCGGAGCGACGAGCATCGTGATGCCGATCGCCAAAACGATGCTCCGGACGTGGGGAGTGCGGCGCGCATATCCGAGACCGGCTGCGGCGGCTCGGAAAGCAGAAGTGCGGGTCGCTGAGCCGGCGAGCTGCACCGCCGGGATCGCAGCTATCAGCAAAGCAGAAACGACAAAGCTCGCCGCATCGACAACGAGGACGAGCCTGAAGCCCCCTACGGTCATCAGTCCACTGGCTATCGCTGGCCCGATGATGATCGCGAGACGCGACGCCAGCCGTAGCGTGCTGTTGACACGCCCCAGGTCGCGTTCGCCCGCGAGCGAAGGAAGCAGCGCTTCGCTGGCCGGGCGGTGGAACGTCGCCAGGGCCGCGACCACAAAGACGGCTGCGAACTCCGCGGCCAGCTGAAAGCCGAGGATTGCCGCGCCGATGCAGAGCAGGAGCACCATCGCACTCGCCGCATCTGCCCAGGCCATCACGTGCCGGCGGTCGACCCGGTCCGCGATAGCACCCGCCAAAGGCGCCAACACCAGCGTGGGAAGGGCGGCAAGGGCGAGCAACAGGCTGACTGCGGCAGTGGATGAGGTCTCCCGAAACACCGCGATTGAGGCTGCCGTGTTGAGCACCCAGTCGCCCGCCACCGACACACCCTCGGCAGCAATCAGGTTGAACAGCCCACGGCTTGTGCGGGGCTCTGCCGGTATTTGCGCCGCCTGTTCCACGCTCGTCATTCGCTTCGACCGCCCGGTAAATCACACCGATGAAAGGGATGCTCCGTTCGCATGGCGGAAGGATACGCCAGCTGTCAAATCTGCACCCGCGGCAACCCACGCCCCGGACGGACGCCGCCACGGTAATCCGCTACGCTCTTGCTTGCGGGCGTCGCGCGTTTTCGGCGTCCAGGGGAGGAATGAGATGACGGACCGGGTTGTAGGTCCACTGCGCGAGTTTCGAGCACCGCTGCACGACGGCCTCCGCCAACTGCAACTCGCCGCCGAAGCCGTTGGAGGCGCAGAGCCCCGTGTCGCTCTCGCCGCCCTCGACGCCGCCGTCAGCTTTCTCTCAGACCACTTCGTGCCGATTGCCAAAGCCGAGGAGTACACGTTCTACATCGCTGTCGATGGCATCATCGGTGCCGTGGGCGCCTCACAGGTGATGGTGGCGCAGCACGATAGCATCGCTGCCATGGTACGCGACCTCGCCCAGGTCATCGCCGCTGCGCACACCGACGACGATCCTGCGGCCTACGCACGCTACCTCTTGCCGCTGTTGTACGGCCTCTACGCGGTCATTCGTGCTCATCTGGAGGCCGAGGACGACGTCTACCTCACACTGCTGGACGAAGCGCTGAGCGAGTCGCAGGTCGAGATGATCGTGAAGAACATCGGCCGCATCACCGCCGCCCGTGCCGGGCACGAGGCTCCGGTCTAGCCCGCGCGCGGGACGTGTGTTTCATTAGACGTATTGCACGTCATGGCGGACACTTGCTTGGATCGTGCTCCATTGGGATAGTCGGGGGTGCCCTCATCTCAACGCTGGCCTAGGTTACGGTTCGAATGACCTCGCAAACGAACACGCGTCCTCGTCTGATGCAGGCGATGGTGGATTCCTTTCGGCAGGGAGATGTCCGGAAGAAGCTCATCTTCACCTTTGCGATGCTGGTCATCTTTCGCTTCGTCGCGCACGTCCCCATCCCCAACGTAGACCGTGCGGCGCTCGAAAGCGCGTTCTCCGGCAACGCCATCCTCGACTTTCTCAGCATTTTCTCGGGCGGTGCTCTTCAGAACCTGAGCATCGCCGCCCTTGGCGTGTATCCGTTCATTACCGCGCAGATCGTTATCCAGATTCTTACGCCGTTGGTGCCGTCGTTCCGCGCCCTCCAGGATGAGGGCGAGCAGGGGCAGCGCCGCCTGATGCTGTACACCAACTGGCTGACCATCCCGCTCGCGTTCGTCCAGGGATACGGCCAGATCCTCTTCATCAACAGTCAGGGCAGCGAGGTGGTCAAAGGCTTCGGCTTCCAGAACGACGTCCTCGCGACCTTTGCGACGCTCTTCACCCTGACCGCAGGGACCATGTTCCTGGTCTGGCTTGGCGATCTCATCGATGAGTATGGCATCGGGAACGGCGTCTCCATCATCATCTTCGGCGGCATCGTTGCCCGCATTCCAGGCCTCATCCCGAACATCTCCACCTCGTCGATCCTCGGCGTGCTCGCCATCGCGGCCTTCGCCATCGGGCTCTGCTACTTCATCGTCTACTTCCAGGAAGCGACGCGCCGCGTGCCCGTGCAGTACGCAAGGTCGTCGTTCCGCGGAGGGCGGTTATATAGGCAGCAGGGGCAGAGCCATATCCCGTTGCGGGTCAACATGGCCGGGATGATCCCGCTCATCTTCGCCTTTTCGATCATGATTTTGCCTCCCACCATAGCCTCGTACTTCATCACGTCCGGCGGCTGGGTCTCGTCCGTGTCGAAGTTTATGGTCAGCCAGTTCCAGGGCGGCCGCGGCGGTGCTGGTACCGGCTGGTACTGGATCATCCTGTTCGTCATGGTCGTAGTGTTCACATTCTTTTATACGATGGTGCAATACCAACAACAGCAGATCGGGAAGAACTTACAACGCCAGGGGGCGTTCATCCCGGGCATACGCCCTGGGCCGCCGACCGAGGCTTACCTGATGCGCGTCGTTACCCGCATCACGTGGGCGGGCGCGTTCTTCCTCGGTGTCGTGGCCGTCATCCCGTTCTTCATCGGCCTCGTCACGAACGTGCAGGCGCTGACGGTCTCGAGTACCGGCTTCCTGATTGTCGTGGCCGTCGTGCTGGACACGATGAAGCAGTTGGAAGCGCAGTTACTCATGCGCAACTATGAAGGCTTCATCCGGTAGCGCGTTCGGTCGTACAGGACTGCCTGCCTGCCGGGGCCGCAGCCGGCGTTGCATGTTGGTCGACCAGCCGCCGTTCGATCAATGTTTCGCGAATGCCCACGCGCACTAACGCCGCGGGCCAACATCGGTCCGCTTACTGACGTGCTCGGTTCGGACTCACCCCTGCACGCAGGTTGGTCGACGAGTGGCGGCTCGATTCATGTGTCGCGAATGCTCACGCCGCACTAACGCCGCGGGCCAACATCGGTCCGCTTACTGACGTGCGCGGTTCGGACTCACGCGTTCACACACGTTGGTCGACGAGTGGCGGTCCAATAAACGCGAAGCCAACATCGGTCCGCTTACTGACGTGCGCGGTTCGGACTCGCTCATCTGTGCGGACCGTGTCTGACTGTGCTGGGCCGGCGGGCGAGCAACTCAGGAGGCCGCTTCGCCGCCCGCATCCTCAAAGCCCATCGTGTAGAGGTCGTAATAGATCCCACGTGATTCCATGAGCGTCCGGTGGTTGCCTTGCTCGGCGATACGTCCCTCCTTCAGCACGATGATCCGGTCGGAGTCCCGGATCGTCGACAGCCGGTGGGCGATGACGATGGCAGTGCGTCCTTCCATTAGCCCGGCGATGCCTCGCTGCAAGAGGATTTCGGTCTGCGTGTCGATGCCCGCGGTCGCCTCATCAAGCATGAGGATGCTCGGCGAGACGATCATCGCCCGCGCGAAGCTGATGAGTTGCCGCTGCCCCAGGCTGAGGTTCGCGCCGCCGGGCAGGACGCGCGTCTGGTAACCGTCCGCCAGCCGCAGGATGAGCTCATGCACGCCGACCGACCGCGCCGATGCTTCGACTTCCTCATCGGTGGCGTCGGCCTTGCCGAACGCGATGTTGTCGCGGATCGTGCCGGCAAAGATCACCGGGTCCTGGAGGACAATCCCCATGCTTCGCCGCAGCGAATTGGTCGTGACGTCGCGGACATCGTGGCCATCCACGAGTATTGTCCCGCTCGTAACGTCGTAGAACCGCGCCAGGAGGCTGATGATGGTGCTCTTGCCCGCACCGGTCTGCCCCACGATAGCGACATGTTCGCCCTCGGCAATGGTCAGGCTCAAACCGTGCAACACTTCGATTTCCGGCATGTAACCGAAGTGCACGTCCCGGAACTCCACTCTTCCCTTCGTATCCTTGAGTTCGATCGCGTCGGGCCGCTCTTCTATGTCCTGGGGCCAGTCGAGCACCTCGAATACGCGCTCGGCTGCCACCGTCGCACGCTGCATGTTCGTGTACTGCTGCGTCATGTCCCGGATGGGGTCGAAGAAGCGGTTGATGTAGAGCGCGAACGATACGAGGAAGCCCAGCTGGAGCTGGTTATGGATAACCATGTGCCCGCCAACGATCACCGCAACGGCCAGTGCGGCCGCGCCGATCAGGTCCACGAGCGGCGCGACCATCGCCGCCGCGCGGCCGGCGTCGACGCTCGCGCGCATGTTCTCGTTGTTGACCGTGCCGAACTCACGAGAATTGACGCGTTCGCGTGAGAGGCTCTGGATCACGCGAGCACCTGAGACGTTCTCCTGGATGCTCGCGTTCACCGCGGAGATCGTGGCCCGCGCGGCCAAGAAGGTCCGGCGCGCGTGCCGCTGCCAGACCCAGAGCGTGACCGCCATAATCGGGATGCTTATCGAAACCCACAACGCGAGCTGCCAGTTCAGCACAAACAGGATGACCATGTAGCCGATCAGGCTGAGGAAGCTGCCGAAAATCGAGATCATCCCGTTGCTCAGCACTTGCTGAAGCACATTCACGTCGCTCTGCATGCGCGCCATCACGCGGCCGGTCTCGTTTTGGTCGAAGAAACTCAACGAAAGGCTGGCGATGTGGCTGAACATGTCGGACGCCACCCGGTACAGCGTGTGCTGACCAACCCACGTCATCTGCCAGACCTGCTGGTACTGCGTCACCCAGAGCACGGTGTTGTTGGCAAGGTAGAGGGCACACCATGCCAGGAGCGTCCCGTTGTCGTGAGCCGTGATCGCGTTTACCGCAAGGCCCGGGATGAGCGGGTTCAAGATCGTCGTGAGCGAGTTGATGATGAGTAGCACCGTGGCGACCGCGATGCGCTTCTTGAACGGCGAGGCATAACGCCACAATCGCGCGATCACCCTGGGGTCGAACGCCTTCCCGAAATCCTCCTCTGAGCTCGCAAGCCCCGGACGGTTCGACCCTCCACCGCCGCCCGTACGCCCGGCCGTACCGAGCGCGAGGCCGCGGGCGAACCCCATGCCGCCTCCGCCGCCCATTAGCGCGCCACCTCCGCTGCTTCATCCCCGTGCAGCGCTTCTTCCTGGTCTCGAAGCTGGAGGTGGTAGATCTCCTGGTAGAGCCCTGGTTCGTTCACCAGGTCGTCGTGCCTGCCTTGCTGGACGAGCTTGCCGCGGTCGATGACGAGGATCTGGTCAGCCTGCTTCACGGTCCGCAGGCGGTGCGCGATGACGAATGATGTGCGGTTCTGCACGACGTTCGCCATGGCCCGTTGGATGAGCAGCTCAGTTTCCATGTCGACCGCCGAAGTGGAGTCATCAAGGACGAGCACGGCGGGGTCCAACAGGATGATTCGGGCGATCGCCACGCGCTGCTTCTGGCCACCGGAGAGGGTCATACCGCGTTCGCCCACCCAGGTGTCATAGCCGTCGGGCAGGCTGACGATGAAGTCGTGGATCTGGGCAATGCGGGCCGCGGCTTCGATCTCCTCTTGCGTCGACTCAGGGCGTCCATACGCGATGTTGTCCCGGATGGTCGCAGTGAACAGGAACGTATCCTGCAGCACTACGCCAACATTCCTCCGGAGCGATTCAATCGTCACCGAACGGATGTCCACGCCGTCAATCGTCACGCGACCCTCGGACACGTCATAAAACCGCGGCAGAAGGTTGAGCAGTGTCGTTTTACCACTGCCGGTCGGCCCGAGGACTGCGATCGTCTGGCCGGGCTTGGCATCGACGTTGATGTCGAACACCACGGATCCGCGCTGCGAGTACGAAAAGGAGACGTGCTCGAACCGCACTTCGCCTTTGACATCGGCAAGCACCTTGGCGTCCGGCGCTTCCGGTACTTCAGAAACCGTGTCGATGACATCGAAGATGCGCACACCCGAGGAAACGGCGCGGGTGCCCATCGTGACGAGGAAGCCGAGCGTCCGCACAGGTGCGGCAAGTTGCGCCCGGTATTGGACGAACGCCACCAGCGTGCCAATTGAGAGGGCGCCGCCGATTACCTCATGGCCCCCATACAGCAGGATCGCCAGCGTAACGAAATTCAGGATCCAGACGAGGAACGGCTGGTTGAACGAGGTGATGTGGTTGGCGGCAAGGCTTTTTTCGCGCACCGACCAGTTCGCCGCCTGGAACCGCTCGAACATGCGATCCTCTTGCGCGAACGCTTTCACCACTCGCATCCCTGTGATGCTTTCCTGCAGCACCGATGTCTCCACACCCAGCTGCTGCTGCACTTCGCCCCACAGCGGCCGCGTGCGGGCCGACATGTACACCGCCACGACGCCCACAACGGGAAGGCTCAGGAAGACCAACAGGGCGAGCTGCCAGTTGGTGATCAGCATGATGCAACCGACGATGATGAAGAGCCCAAACGTGTACGCCGCCCGCAGCATCCCCATACTGATGAACTGCCGGCAATTGTCCACGTCGACCGTCGCCCGGGACATGAGCTGGCCCGTCTCGATCCCGTCGTGGAAAGAAAAGCTCAACGACTGCACGCGGTCGTAAAAGTCGCGGCGAAGATCGAACGCCACCTGCTGGGCGATCGCTTCGCCTTCATAGCTCTGCAGGTAGTCGCAAAGCCCGTCAGCGAGGCTGAGGCCCACGATCGCCGCCCCGGCGCCGAGGAGCGTAACCATGCTGCCGCCGCCTATCCCGGAGTCGATTGCCCAACCGAGTACCAGCGGCATGAGCGCCGTGAACACGATCCCGCCGAAGAGGCCCACATAGCCCAGGGCCACTGGCAACTTGTGAAAGCGAAGGTAGGCGAGGAGCCGGAGCAGCGTTCGCATAATCGATACCGACGAGTCTACGGCCTGTTAACGTTGACGTAAAGGATAGTGCCGCCGCACCCGGAGCCGAAGCGTCGTTGCACCCAATCGAAGCCGCGCTTTTCCCGCATCCGGCGCCGGGGCTAAGGTGGGAGCCGCGGCAGCCTATGCGTTCGTTATTCGCGCTCACTTCTCGGCTCCTGGGAAGGCTCGGCCAGTCACAGCGGTTGGCGCCGCTGCTCTACGCCTCAATTGGGGGATTGGCGGCCGGCCTCGGCACCGTAGCGCTCGTCAAGGGCCTCGACGAGACCAATCGTGCGCTGTTCAACGGCCTCGAGCCCCAACTGCCGTTTGGCCGCTGGAGCATTGTCCCCATCGTTGCTGGCGGCGGCCTGATCGCCGGCCTCGTCGTGCGCGTGCTCGGCCATGAATCCCGTGGCCACGGCGTTCCCGACGTCATGTTCGCGTTCGAACATGGCGGTGGCAAAATGCCCTGGCGGGTCACCCTTTCCGGGGCACTCGCAACGCTCGCGACAATCGGTGCAGGTGGCTCGGCTGGCCAGGAAGGTCCGAGCGTTCACATTGGCGCGGGCGTCGCCTCCCTGGTCGGGTCGGCCCTGCAGCTCGGCCAGGAGAATCGCCGGCTGCTCGTGGCGGTAGGTGCAGCCGGAGGTATCAGTGCGGTCTTCAACGCTCCCCTGACCGGATCGTTCTTCGCGCTCGAGGTCGTCCTCCGGCGGTTCACGGTGCGCAACTTCTCGACCGTCGTGCTTGGCGCGGTCCTGGCGAACGTGGTCTATCGCGGCATTCTCGGCAACGAGTCGGCC
>DATNET010000555.1:0-2392 GCA_035606745.1 Tepidiformaceae bacterium | reverse complement strand
GATGCCCTGCGTCGAATGGGCATCCGAACCGCCGGTGCCCGGTTTGCCAAGGATCTTCGCGACCTGGAGGGCGAAGTAGTTTTCGCGCGGTGTATTGCAGCCATTGAGTACTTCGATGCCATGCACGAGTTAAAAAACGGGCAGCTTCGATGCTTCTTCCGGCGAAAGGTTGAACGGCTCCTTGCCTTCACGCTTGAAGTGCACGGGATCAAAGAAGTGACGGAACGCGTGTGCGACCACAAGGAAGGCGCCCTGCTCATCCGCGATTTCTCGCAGCTTCGCCAGATGGCGGATGCCGCTCTGGTATCCCTTGAGGCCGATCGCCAGGATGTGGCCCATATCGGTGGACACTTCCATGCCGTTGGAGACAAACATCGGGGCGTGCTGTTTACGGAACGGCGCCAGGTCCCAGGATTCCCACATTCGGTCGTGTTCGGTGATGTTGACGCCGGTGAGGCCGACACGAGTCGCTTCGGCGATCAGGTCATCTGGATTGAGCATTGAATCCGAAGCACCGCGGGTCGTGTGCAGGTGCATGTCGATAATGGTGCCAGCCAAGGCGCCTCCGGGAGTATGTTCAGAGATTCACGAAGAGGCCCCAAGTATATCACCGGGCAGCGAGGAGAGGCATCAGCCACCCGAACAGGCCGACAAAAACGATGGCCATCGCGCACCAGAGTTGCCAGAACCGGCGAGCAAAAATGACCAGCGGTGGCAGTGGCAGCCACGCGATGGCGGCCACCAGCAACAAAAATACCCAACTGGGCGCACCCAACGCGCCCGGACGATGCGCGAAATCACCGAGCTCGTAAATTGAGCCGAAGACGAGGCCGAGCATCGTCCAGAGGATGGTCGTGCCCAGGAAGATCGGTACCGCGAGGATTGGGCGCGGAACCTCTCGCGAGACCCAGCGGTCGATAGCCTCGCCTTCGTTGCTCAAGCGTAACGTGAGGAATACAAGGGCCGCTGTGCTGGCCAACGCCATGGCATAACCGGCTATCCAGCCAGCGATAACAGCGTTCAAACACGGCCCCGGGTCGTGGTCTGAAGGACGGTGCAATTTTGGCCGCTGGCCGCCGCCGCAACACCGGCCGCGGCGCTATCGCTAGCGCCGATCCAGAAGAGCGTCGGGCCCGCGCCAGCGAGGTGGATCGGTTCGCCACAGCGCTGCTCCACCGATTCCCAGATGCCCGCCAGGCCGGGAAAGAGGTCGAAAGCGACGCGCTCGAAACCGTTGTAGACCTCCGCAGCCGAAACACGGCCCCCATCTCCGCGTGCGAACGCCGCGGCCACACCGCCTGCGTCGAACGGGAATCGGTCCAGGGCGGCGAACATTCGGGCCGTCTTGCCATCGATCGTGGAATTGGGCACGAAAAGGACCACGTTCTGGCGCGGAATATCTGCCAACGGCGTCAAAATCTCTCCACGGCCTTGAGCGCGAGCCGTCCCGCCGCCGGACACGAAAAATACGGGGTCGCTGCCGACGATAGTGGCCACATCGCGGAGCACGTCATCGCTTGCGTCCCAATGCTGTCCGAGGAGGCGCAATACCGTCGCCGCATCGGATGCGCCTCCGCCGAGACCGCCCGCCGGGGGAATGCGTTTGTTCAGCGAGATCGCCAGGTCGTCGAGGCGCGCGTCGCAACGTGCTGCGAGGAGTTCCGCCGCGCGCCAGGCGAGGTTCGATGCATCCGCCGGCGTGCCCGACGCGAATGGTCCGCCCACACGTATTCCGGCCTGCGCGCCGAACTCGAGCGTGACCTCGTCCGCTAGCTCCAAAGTCTGCAGGATCGTGTCGATTTCGTGAAAGCCGTCGGCTCGCAACCCGGTGACCTCGAGGACGAGGTTGACCTTGGCCGGCGCCGCCCCGACAAGTCGGTTATGCACGTTCGCGCAGCTCCTCCGATGCGTCCAACAGCCCGACCCACTCGGCGATGCTGAGGGTTTCCGCACGCCGGGTCGGGTCGATGGAAGCCAATCGAAGCACGGCATCCGCGAGCTCCGCGGTGAGGCCCGTCTCCCGGGCGAGGGCGTTATGGATCTGCTTCCGAGGGTTGCGAAACGTCTTTGATACCAGCGTGAAGAACGAGTCGATACGTTCCAGCGGGACGAGCGGCGGATCGCGCAGGACCAGCCGGACCACCGAAGAAAAGACCGCTGGCGGGGGATCGAAGGCTGTCGGATGGACATCGAAGAGCAGGTCAGCCTCTGCATAGACCTGGACGGAGATGGAGAAAAGCGAAGCATGCCCGGGCTTGGCCGTCATCTCCCGGGCGACTTCCCGCTGCACCATTACGACCATCTCTTTAGGTTTTGGATAGCCTTCCAGCAGATGCCGGATGATCGGGCTCGCGGCAAAGTAGGGAAGGTTCCCGGCGACCACGAACGGCCG
>DATNET010000548.1:0-4170 GCA_035606745.1 Tepidiformaceae bacterium | reverse complement strand
GGCCGACAGGTTGGCGGCCGGGCCAGCGAACCGGCCCCGGCCAGTAGAGCCTGTCCTGGCCGGCGACCTATTGTGTCCCGCCGGGACGCAGGGCGAAAGCCGGGAGACCCGTGAAGGGGCTTGCGCAGTCGCTTTCGGCGGCGGGATGGAGGATGCTGAGGGTCATGGTACACATCAATCGGGTTTACACGCGTGCCGGCGATGATGGCACAACGGCGCTGGGCGGCGGCCAACGAGTGGCAAAGGACAGCCTTCGGATCGAGGCTTATGGCACGGTGGACGAGCTTAACAGCACGATCGGCGTGGCCGTGTCGGCCGGGCTCCACGAAACGATGCGGCCGCAGTTTTTCGTTATTCAGCAGGTGCTGTTCAACGTTGGGTCGGACCTTTGCATCCTTGAGGAAGACAAGTTGCGTTTCGCGGTGCCGGGCATCGAGCAGCGGCACATCGATCAACTCGAAGGCTGGATCGATGGTTGGAACGATGGCATGGAGCCGCTTCGCAGCTTCATCTTGCCCGGAGGCGACCTTTCGGCGGCGCAGCTCCACGTAGCGCGGACGGTCTGCCGGCGGGCGGAACGGCTAACCATCGCGCTGGGGCGCGAGGAGCAGATCGGCAAGTTCGTCGTCCCCTACCTGAACCGGCTGAGCGACCTGCTGTTCGTCGCCTCGCGCTACCAGGCGCAGCTGGCCGGGGTGGGCGACATTCTCTGGGACAGCCACGGATATTGAGGAAGCGTTGGAAGGGGCGTTGCTAGACTTTCGCCAAAACGCCGGCATCAGCCCAGACGGTCAGGTCATCCATTTTCCCGAATGCATACGGGCGGAACTGTTCGGCCGGGACAGTCGTGACGACTTCCGCGGTTGTGTGCGTCTCGCCCTCACTGAGCGTTGCAGCAAGGACTGACAGCACCGGGATATCGATAACCGGGTCGTGTGGCGACTCCCGGAACGTCACGATGCCGGTTCCACGCGCGAGCTGGTGGGTCGCGGCGCGGTGGGTGACTCGGACGAGTTCGGGGTCGTGGGCGAAGCCGTGCCCATCGGCCGAGGGCAGGTACTTGAAGTAGTAGTGGCTGCTGACGCTCTCGAGTTGGACGGGCGCCAGCTCCTCTTCGAACGTGCCGCGCAGCTCGATGTAGGTGACGCCATGGCGGGTGACAGCGCCTCGCGCACGGCCATCGTCGCGCACATCGAGGGTAATTTCGGCCACTTTCTTCGGCTCGGCATAGAGTTCGCGGCCGAATATGACCGCGGTGTCGGTGTTCATTGGCATCGTCAGGCAATAGAAGCCGGGCTTGCCATCGTACGTGCAGGCGATGTTGAACGAGCAGCCATTGAACGGGCCAACGCAATTTGAGCGCCGGATCTCGCTGATCGAGACGGAGACGCGAGGCTCAGGCGCAGGCTGCAGCGGTGGAGGAAGAATCTCGGCAACGACGGCGGGGTCGGTCTCGAACGTCACGGCGAGCGAGCGGATATCGAGGAACGCTGGCGATGCAAAGGCAGCGGTGAGCGCCTCCTGTTGGTCAGGGGTCTTGACGTAGCGTGTTAGCGGCATGGTGACAGCCTCCCGGCGCGGCAGTGCGCGCGTGCCAATTGTACGAGGTCTGCGCGGGTGCAGTCAGGCGGAGCTTAGCGGCGGAGGCGGACTATCGGCCCTTCGGAAAAGAGCCCACCGACAGCGATGCCCATGCGTTCGTGCACGGAGAGCGGTATGCCGAGGTCAGCGAGGTAGAGTTCGCCGACGTTCGCGCGGGCGCTTGCTTCGACAACGCCGCGCTTGGGCAGGTCCAGCGTGAGTGTCGTCATGGCGCGGATCGCGGGTGAGCTGACCTCTCCCGTCGCGGCGTTCACGCCCGTCGGCACGTCGAGGGCGAGGATCGGCTTCTTGCAGGCCACGGCGAGCTCCGTGGCGGCCGCGGCGATGCCCACCGGTGGCCCGGCGAGCCCGTAGCCAACAAGCGCGTCGACCACGAGGTCGGCACGCACGAGATGGTCCTCGAGCGCGATCTCATTGACCTCGGTGTCGCCGGGATCTACGACGCCGGCTTCGCGAAGGATGCTGAGCTGGCGGCGCGTCGCCACGGAGCTTTCGCTCTCAACGTCGGCGAGGATCGGCTCAACATCGAATCCCCAGTTGACGAGGTGCCTCGCGGCACAAAGGCCAGCGGCGCCCTTGTTGCCGCCTCCAGCGAGGATAACGATCGATTGGCCTTTCCCCCGCCCGCCGAGCATGCCGAGCACGAGCAGAGCGAGGCCGCGCCCGGCATTTTCCGTGATCTGGAGGATGTCGTAACCAAAGTCCTCCTGCGCCATGCGCTGAATTTCGCGCATCTGGATGGGGCTCACGGAGGGCGCTTCGCTGAACTTACGAGCCGGGAAGCCGCCCGGATCCGCCCTCACTGACATTGCGGGCCGGCGATGAGGGCGATTACTGCGGTGGCTTGGCGCATGGGGACCTCCTGGCAGGATCGGAGTTTACGCATGCCGCGCGAGTACGGTCACATCATTGCGGCTCATCGTGATTGCGGCCCGTGGTGCTGTAGGCGGCGGTGACGCGCGCAGAAATGCCACCACGCGTATTGAATTCGCCAGTCACCATGGCGCGGCGAGGAGCGATCGCGGCGACGACATCGTCGAGCACCGTGTTGACCACGTCTTCATAGAAGATTCCGCGGTCGCGGAAGGTGTGCAGGTAGAACTTGAAACTGCGCAGTTCGATGCAGCGATCGGCTGGCGTGTAGGTGAGAGTGAGCGTCCCGAAGTCGGGCTGGCCGGTCATGGGGCACATGCTAGTGAATTCGGGTGCGACGAATTGAATGTCGTAGTCGCGGCGGGCGAACCTGTTTTCGAAGGTGTCTATCGTGCCGTCGGTCTTGAACGTGTTTTCAGACATGGTGCGATCGTGGGGGCGAAAAGGCGGACCGTGCAACTGAGAGCGGCCAGCTCACTCCCAGACAGCGACGGGGTTGAGGTTGGTTTCGCGGTCGTAGGTGTCGAGGCCCTCGAGCCGCTTGAGGGCGATCACAGCGGCGTAGGTGAAGGGCGTGGCAACGGTCTCGAAGAGCGTCTTGAAGAGCCACTGCTTCCAGATGAGGTCCCACACATCGACGCCTGTGGTCCCGGCGAACGCGATGGTGATGAAGATCATCGAATCCAGGCCCTCGCCGACGATGGTCGAGCCGATCGTGCGACTCCAGAGAAAGCGGCCATTGGTTGCGACTTTCATCCTGGCAAGCACCATCGAGTTGGCGAATTCGCCGACGAGAAACGCTGCAAAACTGGCGGCCACGATGCGCCACGTTTGCCCAAGGATGGCGTCATAGGCCGATTGATCCTTCCAGAACGGGGCGGAGGGTACGTGCTGGGCAGCAATGATCGCGACGACGGCGAGCGCGTTGGCGGCGAACGCAGACCAGATGACGCGACGGGCGGCGGCGTAGCCGTACACCTCGGTCAGGACATCTCCAATGATGTAGGAGAGCGGAAAAACGACGACGGCGGCGGGCAGGAAGTAGTTGGGAATTGGGCCTGACACACCGGAGAAGTCCGCAATTTTGACGGCGACGATGTTCGAGACGATGAGCGCGCCAGTGAACAGCATCGCGACGAGCATGAGGAAGCGCGGCTGAACTGGTGGCGTGTGGCTGCTCATCGCCGGAGTGTAGGGGGAACCGGGGTTGAGGCCTAGCCGCCGCCCGAATCTGGTTGCGCAAATGGCGGATTGATGCGGCCGCCCCAGCGGAACCAGGCGATGCGACCCTCGGAATCACGCAGAAATTCGCCGCGCGCGCCGCCGTAGGGTGCCGCGGTCACGATGACCCGGTCTTCGGCATAAAAGTCGACGGGCACGGGGTCGTACGGCGGCGGCACGAGCGCGCCATCCGAGAGGGCGCCAGGCCCGGCCAGGGTCTGCAAAGTGAGTTGACCATCGACGAGGCGGAGGTCGGTGTGTGCGTCCGGGTTGCCGTAGCTGCCGGCGTATTCATGGAGCCGCTCGGAGGCGAGTTCGATGGCCGGGCGCGGTGACGGCGTTATCCCGGCGATGTTGGCGAGGATCCACTGTCGGACGAGCGAATGGAGTTCCGAGCCGCGGTTGGCGTTTGTCAGCACCGTGAGGGCGAACTGGCGACTGGGGATGGTAGAGAAGGCTGCCATCTGGCCATTC
>DATNET010000536.1:0-3556 GCA_035606745.1 Tepidiformaceae bacterium | reverse complement strand
GTCAGTACGGCGACCGCGAGGCCGCAGCCGGAGGGAGCCGGCCGTTGTGCGGCACTGCCTCCGTAGCTTCAGCCGTCGCCGCTGTCGCCCGTCCTGTCCCACGCGGCGGCGATGCACTCGACCCCGAGACGTTCGGTCCGTACCGCGACCGTCGCCCGCAGCGCGCGGAAGCCGACGAACCGCCGAGAGTCGGGTACCCCAGCCCCGCTGTGACAGTCGAGCTCGGCCCCTGGGGCGAGTGCCAGCTACCGCGGGCGAGAAGAGCCATGACCAGCGTGCGACCTTCGGCGTTCAGGGCCTGGGCGCGTGTTATTTCGGCGCAATACGATTCTGTCATTTCTCTCATCGGGTAGGGCGAACGCGTGCCCCAGGCGGTAGTCTGCTGCCATGCGTCGGATACATCTCGGCGGCTCCCACCAGCGCGACTCCGTGCTCACCGAGCGCCAGCGTGCGGTCCTCCAGCTCATCGCCGCTGGGAAGACGAACGCGGAAATCGGCGAGGCGCTGGGCATCTCCCTCGACGGTGCAAAATGGCACGTGACGGAAATCCTCACCCGCCTCCAGGTACAAACGCGCGAGCAGGCTGCCGACTGGTGGCGCCATGAGCAGAGTGTGCTACAGCGCGCATCGCGCCTCTTTAGCCAGTTCCGGCCGATGACCGCGCTCGGCGGCATCGCCCTCGGCGGGACCGTCCTGGCAGCCGTCGGCGTGGGCGCTGTCGTGATGCTCATGCGCCCCGGCGATGCGCCAGCCTCCCCGCCGCCAACGGTCCCCGCGGTCGCGCCCACCGTTGTTCCTGTTGCTCCAACTCCAACGGCGACACCGTCTACCCTCGTGGCGGACGGGCCGGTCGCGTTCACTGTGTGCTCCCAGCAAAACAACTACCGCAAGCTAACTGTGGCCGAAATGCAGGACGTCTTCACCAACAAGCGGTTCGGCGATGGGGTGAAACCTTTTCCCGTTGATTGGGGAATGTATGAATCCAACTACTATTGGATTGAAGACCCACACGCTGTCAGCGCCAACATCGAAAACGCCGCGTTCAGCAAGGGCAAGCCGGTTGGCGAGTCGCCCGCCACGCCTGTACAGAACCCGAACTGCCCGACGCCGGACTCAAGGCAGGATCAGAGCTATCAGGCACTGTGGCTTTACGACCACCGGGTCGTGTCGATGTCAGCCGAGTCCGGCATTCTGACAGTAGAAGTCGAGCCAGCGGGAGGCACCTTCGAGAATGTGGAGTTCCCTCACCCGTCAGCGCCGCGCGACGTCCGCGCGGGGAAAAACGCGATCCTCCCATTCGTGGGCCTTCGCGTGGTAGACGCGGCCGGGCACGTCCTCGCGATCGACCCGGGCCTTGCCGACGAATGGGAATTCGGCGACCAAGGTGCCGTCCTTTCCGGCCTGCTGAACTCGAGGCAGACTCGGACGCCAGTGCCCTTCCGCGTCGGCGCCGACCTCGACCTCGTATGCGATCAGCTTCCGACCTTAGCGACGACGGTGACATTCGCCTCCACCCAGGGGTCGGATATCACGACGCACGCCGCCGCCTGCACCGCCCCGTGGCAGGTCGCCGCATCGGTACACCTCCAACCCGGCGACTGGACCGTCACCCTCGACGGCGATGCCTACTACACCGTGCTGCCGAAAGACGGCCCGCGACCGTAGCTGCGCCAGGCTTCCACGTGCGTCCCCCACCGCGACGCTTAGTCCGTACCGCGACCTCGCCGCAGCGCAAGGAAGCGCGCGCCAGCCGACACTCAGGCCCGGCGGTGGGCTACGACGATCTTTCCGAATCGCTGATGGCCGGGGGCCACAACCACGGATGAACCTGGGAAGGCCGGGCTCTGGCACTGCTCGGTCAGTACGGCGACCGCGCGGCCACAGCCGGAGGGAGCTCGGAACCCCCGGTCAGTACGGCGACCGCGAGGCCGCAGCCGGAGGGAGCCGGCCGTTGTGCGGCGCTGCCTCCGTAGCTTCAGCCGTCGCCGCTGTCGCCCATCCTGTCCCACGCGGCGGCGATGCACTCCGACCCCGAGACGTTTAGTCCGTACCGCGACCTTAGCTGCGCTAACAGAATCGCAGCCGCCGCGCTCTAGGGATCGGCAGTAGCCCCACCACCCCACACATCCTGTATCCTTGCCCCAAACCACCACACCACAAAGAGGGGCACCATGGCCTTCGAACAAATTACCGTCGAACAACGCGGGCGCGTCGCCCTCCTCACCCTCAACCGGCCCGAAAAGCTCAACGCATGGACCCCGCGCATGATGGCCGAACTCACCGAGGCCATGCGCGCCGCGGCTGACGATTCCGCCACCGGCGCAATCGTCCTCACCGGCGCCGGCCGGGCCTTCTGCGCCGGCGCCGATGTCGATGCCGTCTTTCGCAAGCAAAGCGAAGTACGCGACTCCGGCAGCGAAAGCACACCGCCACCAGCCTCGGCCGCTGCGCCCGCTGCGCCCCCACCCCAAAATTGGGTGAGCTTCCTGCGCAACCTGCCCAAGCCGACCATCGCCGCCGTCAACGGCGCCGCCGTCGGCATTGGTGTCACCCAGGTGCTCCCGATGGACTTCCGCATCGCGTCCGAAAACGCGCGCTTCGGTATGTTCTTCGTGAAGATGGGCCTCGTGCCCGAACTCGCCAGCTCGGCGCTTCTGCCCCAAATGGTGGGCCAGGCCCGTGCGCTCGATTGGTGCCTCACGGGACGCATGATCCCCGCCGCCGAGGCCCGTGAAGCCGGGCTCGTGTCCGAAGTCGTGGCCGCGGATGGCCTCGTCGACCGCGCCGTCGAACTCGGCGAACAACTCGCCGGCCAGTCCGCCTTCGCGATGACGAACATCCGCAAGCTCATCCTCGCCAACACAAACGAGGACGACCTGACAGCTGCACAGCGTCGCGAGGGCGCCGCCCTCAACGATGCCTACCGTTCGTGGGAGCACAAGGAGGCGATCGAGGCGTTCCTCACCAAGCGCCCGGCCAACTTCCAAAAGCAGTCCCCGACCCCTATCGCCTGAACGCGCAGCCTCGCTAAAGCAAGCTGCTCAAGCACGCTGCTCAAGCACGCTGCTCAAGCAAGCTGCTCAAGCACGCTCACTCAGGCAAGCTCGTCAGGCGTCATCCGTTCGCCGAAACCACGCTCATCTCCCTCCAGCAGAAAGGCAGGTACCACCTTGGCCGACATCCCTTCGAAATTGCCCCGCTACGACGAACTCCCCGCAAAGCCGGGCAACCCGCCAAAGACCGCGTGGGGCCTCTTCGGCGAAAACGACAACGTCGGCATGTTGAACCTGCAAACGCCCGAACGGCTGGTCGCAGCGGCGCGCCTCGTGAAGAAGGGCGCCACCTTCGCCATGAACTGGGAACAGGAAAAGCCCAACCCTCCGCTGTATTCGCGCGGCAAGTTCCGCCACACCGTCTTCCGCGACATCCCCTTCGGCAATCATGGCGACGACGTGCTCGACAACTTCTACACCCAGGCCTCCAGCCAGTGGGACGCCCTCACCCACGTCGGCGACTACGAACACGGCTTCTGGGGCGGCGTCAAAAGCGCCGACCT
>DATNET010000510.1:0-3882 GCA_035606745.1 Tepidiformaceae bacterium | reverse complement strand
GCTCTCTGCGTCCTTGGCGGTTAGCGTCTCTCGTCTCTCGTCTCTCGTCTCTCGTCTCTCACCGGTTAGTCCGCCAGCGCAAGGCCATGAACGTCAGCGAAAACGTGAACCCCGCCAGGCCCGCGATCGAAATCGCGGCCTTGCCCAGTGCCACGCCGTCCCAGCCGTCTAGCACGAGGCTGCGCATGCCTTCGAGCACGTAGGTGACCGGATTGATCGAGGCGGCGAACTGCATCCATGGGCTGAAAACACTCGTGGGTGCAAACGCAGGAGCAAGGAACAGCAGCGGAAAGAACAGCAGGAACCCAGCCTGTGCCGCCTGCGGGCTCCCCGTGCGAATCGCGATCGCCATGCCGAGCCCGGAATACGCCAGCCCGAAGATCCCGGCTCCAAAAATGAGGACGATGGCGCCCAGCGGACCCGCCTCGAAGCCGGAGCCAAAGATAAGCCCGACGACGATGATGATTGCCGTCAGGATCATCGCACGGACAGCGTCGCCCATCATCCGCCCAAGCACGATCGCGAGCCTTGGCGAAGGCGTGAGCGAAAGCTTGTCGAGATATCCACGCTGGATGTCCTGCGTCATCCCCAGTCCCGCCGTGCCCGAAACCTGTGCCACCGCCTGGAGCACGGCGACCGGGACCTGAAAGCCGGTGAAGTTCGACACCTTGAAAGCACTCGCAGCCACGCTGCCGACGGCGCCGACGGTGACGGCCAGGAAGAACAGCGGGATGAAGATGTTCGAAATCTCGGCCGCCGGCTGGCGAATGGATTCACGCAGCGCCCGCCGCGTGAGCAGGGCAATATCGATGAATGCGCCCATCAGTGCGTCTCCTGTTTCGGGCCGTCGGGCCGGGCGCCAGCCTTCTCGCCCAGCAGGTGGTGCCCGGTCATGCGCAAAAAGACGTCGTCGAGCGTTGGCCGGGCGAGGGTTATGCCGCCCGCGACGATGTTCGCCTCGTCCAGCAAAAGCACAATGCGCGAAATTGCGCGCGCCCCTTCCGCGATGTACACGACGAGCCCCTCTTCCAGCGTCTGCAGTCGCTCAATCCCCTCGAGCGACTGCACGATCCCGGCAGCCCTCGCCACCGCTTTGCGGCCGCCTTCGATATCGACCGAGACAACATCCGTGCCGATGCTGGCCTTGAGTTCTGAGGGCGTGCCCCGCGCGATAATCTTGCCCGCCTCCATGATCGCGAGGTCATCCGCCAGCCGGTCGGCCTCCTCGAGGTACTGTGTCGTGAGGAAGAACGTCACGCCATCGTTGGAGTTCAGTTCGCGCACATAGCGCCAGACGGCGTCGCGGCTGACTGGGTCAAGGCCCGTCGTAGGCTCGTCCAGGAACACGACCTTTGGGCGATGGACGAGTGCGGCCGCCAGGTCCAGCCGGCGGCGCATCCCGCCGGAATAGCCGCCGATGCGCCGGTCCGCGGCCTCCTCAAGGTCGACGATCCGCAACAACTCGGCGGCGCGTTCGTGGCCTTTGCGTCCCCGCATGCCGAACAGCGAAGCCTGCAGTTCCAGCAGTTCGCGGCCGGTCTGGAGTTCGTCTAACCCGGCCTCCTGCAACGCCACGCCGATGGTGCGCCGCACGTGCCCGGGATGCCGCCGGACATCGATGCCGTTGACTTCCGCCCGCCCGCTCGTGGGCTTGAGCAGCGTCGTCAGCATGCGCACAGTCGTGGTCTTGCCCGAGCCGTTTTGGCCGAGGTACCCGAAAATTTGGCCCTCCGGCACATCCAGGTCGACCCCATCGACCGCACGGATCGTGGGGCTGAAGTGTTTCACGAGGTTCTCCGCGACGATTGCTGACATGCGCTGCCTCTCACTCCAAATGACGGCCCGGCGGGTCTGGGCAGCCTGCATGGTACGAGAATCGCGTGCTAAACGCGTGCCCCTTCGCTCGCCAGCCCCCGGAACGAAGTTCCCGCGAACCTGCACGTGGGTCCGGCCATGCGCGAAGAAGGCCGACTGCTCGCCGCGCGCCACTTCGCGGTAGACTCGCTGTCGGGCCTGCGGACTCCGGGCGAAGTGCGAGGAGCGGTGGTAGGTACTTTCATCTGGAGGCGGACCACATGACCCGGCCACTCGAAGGCATCACGATCCTCGATCTCACCTGGGTCCTCGCCGGGCCCTACGCATCAATGGTGCTCTGCGACCTCGGCGCCGACGTTATCAAGGTCGAGCGCCCACCCTGGGGCGACATTGCCCGCACCACCGGGCCTTACCAGAACGGCTGGAGTGGCTACTTCTTCAGCATCAATCGAGGAAAGCGCTCGATAGCCATCGACCTGCGCAAGGACGAGGGCCGCGATCTCTTCCTTCGCATGGCGGCGACCGTTGACGTGGTGATGGAGAACTTCACCCCCGGCACCATGGACCGGCTCGGCATCGGCTACGAAGCATTGGCCGCACGCAACCCTAAGCTGATCTTCGCCAGCACATCCGGCTTCGGCCAGACAGGCCCATACCGCTCGCGCCCGGCCCTCGACATCGTCGTCCAGGGCATGGGCGGCGTCATGAGCATCACCGGCGAACCCGGACGCCCGCCCGTCCGTCCCGGCGCCTCGTACGGCGACCTCGTGGCCGGCCTCTACACGGCCATCGGCATCCTCTCCGCGCTCCACGAACGCAACGCCAGCGGCAAGGGCCAGGCCGTGGACATCAGCATGCTCGATTGCCAGGTGAGCGTGCTCGAAAACGCGATCATGCGCTACGGCGTTACCGGTCAGGCGCCCGGTCCACTCGGCACGCGCCACCCGAGCGCGACGCCGTTCCAGGCGTTCCCCACGGCCGATGGCTACGTCGTCGTAGCCCTCGGCTTCGGCGAAGAGAACCAGTGGGCACTGTTCTGCGGCATCCTCGGCCTCGCGGAACTGATCGATGACCCGCGCTTCAACACCGGCCCGAAACGCACCGCCCTGCATAGCGAGCTCGAGCCAATCATCGCCACGGCCATGCGCCAGCGGCGCTCCCGCCAGTGGCTCGACGATTTCGAAGCGGCGGGCATCCCCTCGGGCCCGGTCAACACCATCCCACAAATGCTCGATGACCCCCAGGTCGCTGCACGGGAGATGGTCCGGCCGGTCACGCATCCCGTCGCCGGCACGATCCGGATAGCGAACACTCCTGTTCGCCTCTCGCGCAGCGAATCTGGCATCAAAGGCCCGCCGCCCAGCCTGGGCCAGGACACGCGAGACGTGCTCGCCGAACTGCTCGGCGTCGACGATGCCCAGTTCGAAGCGCTAGAAGCGTCCGGGGTGGTCGCCACAAGCGGCGGCCCGGACATCGCCGCCATCACGGGATAGCGGATTTTAGATGTTAGATTTTGGATTTTGGATTGCTCCGTAGAGCTCATGCTTCGCGATGTAGCCAGCGACCGCCGGGCTGAGGACTTCGCCGACGAGCGCTTCGGCCGCTGACTCGCGCGCACGCGTCGAGGAGAGCGACGCCGGCCCGGGCGGTATCTCATGCACCACGATCCGGTGAGCGAACGCCGCCGCCTCTCGTGCGACGAACGCCTCCAGTTCCACGACCGTTGCCTCCGCCCGATTCGCGGCGATTACCCGGTGATGCGCGAAAAACGCTGCCAACTCGGCTGCCATATCGGTGTAGTAGCGGGCATCGAACAGCCGGATCAGCGTGTCGTACCCGACCACAAAATCGAAACTGAGACCCGGGAACCGCTCCCGCAACGCCGCCCCCTGGTCTGCCAGGCGAGCTGCATTCGTCGCCAACACGGCAAATTTGGGCGGCGTGAAATGCTCAGCGAGCAGCATGTCGACGCGCTCAACCAGGCTCGCGCCGAATACACCCTTGTCGACATTTCGCGTGCTCAAGAGTGCCGCCGAAACCGAAACACCAGGCACCCGCCGCACTGAA
>DATNET010000506.1:0-3732 GCA_035606745.1 Tepidiformaceae bacterium | reverse complement strand
AAAATCCCGCCGGCCCGCTCCCGCGTCTTCGTTCGCCTCCTCAGCCTCGCCGTCCGCAACTTCGATCGCCCACAAACCACCTCACCCGAAGGCGGAGCCGGCGACCCCCAACGCGCCGCTCATGACGAGCGAACTTTCACCAACGCCCGCCGTGGCTTCAACGACCACAGCGCCGATGTCGTCGACGCCCTCAACAACGCCGAACTGTCACGCCGCGTCCAGGAGATCGCGGACATCGGGGCCAAACGCCAGGAATACCTCAAAACCAACGACACGTGGGCTCCGCACGAGCCTCTGAATCAAGCATCGAAGGCCTACCTCACGCCCTTCTACGGAGCATGAGCACGGCCCATCACAAGAACGGGTTCTCTCCTGCTTCCATGCCGAACTCTTCCGCGACGGGGCTGCGGATGAGTTTGTGCTGGTAGGTGCTGAGCGATTGGGCGAGGGCGCGGTCGGCGCGCAGGGCGCCTTCGACGCCGTGGGCGGCGATCGCTTCGACGTACGGGAGGGTCGCGCTTGTGAGCGCCTGCGTGCTGGTCTGGGGGACTGCGCCGGGCATGTTGCTGACGCAGTAGTGGATGACGCCCTCTTCGATATAGGTCGGGTTGCTGTGCGTCGTGGGATGGCTGGTTTCGGAGGCGCCGCCCTGGTCGATCGAGACATCGACGATGACTGCCCCGGGGCCCATTGAACGCACCATCTCGCGCGTGACGACGTGGGGCGCGGCGGCCCCGGGGACGAGCACGCTGAGAATCGCGAGGTCGGCGCCTTCGAGCTCTTCGGCGACGGCCTGGGGCGTCGAGGTGCGTGTGGCGATGCGGCCGCCAAAGATCTCCTGGAGGTGCGAAAGCCGGGCGAGGTCGCGCGACATCACGACGACGCGGGCGTCGAGGCCCATGAGCACACGCGCGGCGGCGGTCGCGACCTGGCCCGAGCCGATGAGCACGACCCGCCCGGGAGAGACGCCGGCGACGCCGCCGAGCAGCTTGCCTCGGCCCGGGCCGGGGTGCTTGAGCAGGTGCGCGCCAATCTCGGCGGCCATGCGTCCGGCCACCTGGGACATCGGGGCGAGCAGCGGCAGCGAGCCATCGGCCAGGCGCACGAGCTCGTACGCCATCGAAGGGCAGCCGGATTCGAGCAGCCGTTCGGTGAGCGGGCGGTCGGTAGCGAGGTGCAGGTAGGTGAAGAGGGCGCAGCCGGCGCGGAGCGACGGAAACTCGCTTGCCACCGGTTCTTTCACCTTCACCACGAGCTCGCAACTGCCCCAGACCTCCTCGGCGGTGGCGACGATGGTGGCGCCCGAGGCCGTGTAGGCGGCATCGCGAAAGCCGGAGCCTTCGCCCGCGCCGTCTTCGACCACGACCGTGTGGCCGAGTGTGCGCAGTGCGAAGACGCCTTCGGGTGTCAGCCCGACGCGGTTTTCGCCGTCTTTGCGTTCCCGGACCGTGCCAATGCGCATCTCCGTCCCCTTTCGAACCGAACCTGTGGCCGCATCGCCGTTACTCTACGCGCCGCGGATGTTCGACCCCATGGTAAAGCCTCAACCCATCTGTCACCGGCTGTAGGTGGTTGTGTAACAGGGCGTCGGGTATCTGCGCGAACGGGGCTGTCGATCCTCATCACGACATCACTTAGGTCGGCGACGGTGGGCTTTTCGGGGCTGCCGCGGGACCCGGGAGGCCGTGGTGGGGGAAGACAGAACACAGCAACGAAGCAAGCGCCGATGGCGCATCATCCTTGGCATCGCGGCACTCGCGCTGCTGCCGTGGGGGCTCGTAGGGATCGTGGTCGGTGCCTCCGGGCAAGCGCGGGCCGCGACGGTCTCGAGCCCGGTGGACGACGATGCCTACATCGCCGTGCCGCAGAATGGGCAATGGGGCTACGTCAAGCTCAGCATGCTCGTCCTGGACGATGGCAGCGGGCGCAACCTCCAGGCAGATATCGATGCCGAGAAGGCCGCGATCCTCGCGCGCTTCCCCGGCTCGTACGAAATGACGGACGGTGAGGTCACGGCGCAGTACATCCTGACGGGGTTCAAGTGGACGTCCGGGCTGGCTGGCTGGGCGTACAACTCCGCGGGCGAACCTGCGGGCGTGGCGGGCGCGGCGCTGCCGGCGATCAGCGCGGCCGCTCAGACGTGGAACTCGACAGGCGCCAGCTTCAAGTTCATCGGTGGCGTATCGACGACGGCCAACACGGGCGCGTGTGGTGGCGGCGGCA
Organism: Tepidiformaceae bacterium; assembly: GCA_035606745.1. Classification (GTDB taxonomy): domain Bacteria; phylum Chloroflexota; class Dehalococcoidia; order Tepidiformales; family Tepidiformaceae; genus DATNET01. The sequence goes on along the minus strand of DATNET010000506.1, from coordinate 1,509 downwards.
CCGACGGCCACAACACCATCGGCTGGTCGGCGCAGACGGGGAACGTGCTTGCGGTCACGTGCTCGTGGTACGGCGGGACGAAGGTGGGCGGCTTCAGCGCGGCGTCCGAGTTCGACATGCAGATTTCGCCGACGTGGCAATGGACGACGGGCACGAGCGGCGTGCAGGTCGACCTGCAGAGCGTCGTCACGCACGAGCTGGGCCACGCGCTTGGGCTCCAGCACCCGGACAACGGGTCCGGCATTAATGGCGGAACTCCCGGGCCGCACCCGGAAGACGTGATGTACAGCACCTATACGGCGGGGACGATCAAGCGGAGCCTCTCGGCCGATGACCTTGCCGCGGAACTGGCGATCTACCCGGCCGCGGGCGGCGGAGTGACGCCGACCTCTACGCCGGTCCCGCCGACGAACACGCCCACGCCGTCTCCAACACCGACGCGGACGCCCTCGCCGACGCCACCACCAGCGACGGCCACGCCGCAGCCAACCAACCCACCGGGCAACAACAGCCCAACGAACACGCCAACGGCGACGGCCACGCCGCAGCCGACGAACCCACCGACGGCGACGCCGACATCGCCGCCGTCGGGGCAGGCCACGAACACGCCAACGGCGACGGCGACGGCCAAGCCATCGAGCACAGCTGCCGCCACGGCGACGGCGACCGCCACGCAGACAGCGACGCCGACGCCATCGGGCACTGCGACGCCGCCAGTCCCTTCGTTGCCGATCGTCCCGGGTGCGAACCTGCTCTCCTGGCCCGGCGGTGACATGCCGGTGGCAGTAGCGGTGGCGAACCAGCATGGAGCGCTGCGCGCGGTGTACACGTGGGATGCTTCGACCGGCTCGTGGCTGCGCTACATTCCTGGTGTGCCGGCGTACGTGAACACGCTCATCAACCTGCATCGCGGCACGGCGTACTGGTTCATCGCCAACTCGTCGATGACGCTTCAGCCGGGCAACTGAGCTTGCTGCCGCTCTGGTCCGTGGGTTCTGGTGGCCTTGGGGGCATGTCCAGCGATCCGGGCAGACGGCCCCCAAACGCACAAGCCGGGTCGGGAGGCAGCGCGAGAGGTTATCGTTCTCAGGATGTTCGTGATTGAGGATGAGAGGCACGCTGAATCAGGAGCTGGCTTCCGCAGCTTGGATGCCGCTATCCACGAGCTTCGGAGGTTGGCTTCGGTCCCCTGGGACCAAAAGCCCAACCAGGCTCCGTGCAGGAACTGGAGGAGATGTGGCCGTCGCTACGAAGTGGTCGAGTACGACACCATTGTCACTCCTTGGACCGAAGTGCGCCGCCTCGGAAGGCTGAGCATTTCGTCGGCAGGCGTCGAGTGGGCCGCCGAGTTCGAACGCGAAGCCTCCCTATGATCAGGTGAGTATGAAGCGAATTGTGGTCTTACCGGTCGTGGCACTCGTGCTGGCTGCAGCGGTGTTCTCCGCCCCGGCGGTGCGTGGCCATGCGAGCGGCGAGCTCAACTCGCTGTCGCTGGTGGTCGCGAGGCCC
>DATNET010000487.1:0-2220 GCA_035606745.1 Tepidiformaceae bacterium | reverse complement strand
AGCCCTTTTTCGGCGGCCAGCGTCCGGAGGTCCTGGCCGAGAGTCTGGAGCGAGGCCTCGACCTCGGGAATCGGCGCTCCAGCCGGCACGCCGGTCGCGAAGGCGCGAGTGTCCGGCCCTCCCAGCGCGAGAAGCACTCCGTACGCCACATCGATCGTCTTCGGCACGTAGAGCGCGAAGTCATCCACGGCGAACGCCTCGATCCGTGCAAGCTGTGGGTCGTGGCGTGCGCTTCCGTTCACGACGGTAATCGGCGCATCGTACTTCTCGAATCCGGCCGCGACCACGTGCAGCGTTGCCGGACCGTCGGGCACGTGGCGCAGCACGAAGCGCCCGGAGGCATCGGTCGTCTGGGTATCTCCGCCGGCGCTCACGTCCGCCCCGGAAACGTCATGACCGGTCGCCGCGCTCGTGACTTGGCCAGACACGGAACTATCGATTACCACGGGGGCGGGGCCGTTCGCATCGCTGCAGGCCAACACCAGCGAGGTGAGCAGGAACATTGTTGCGGGCCGGGCAATGGCCCGCGCGTTCGGTACGGTGCATGGACGCATGGCGGTCCTCCAGTGAGCAGGTTGCGTTTTGCGCAGGAAGACTGGGCACGGCCGTATCGCCGGCCCATTCGTTTACGCGCAGAAACGCCGGCTGCGATGCCACCGGCCGCCTTCGGTCCTTCACTGCGGATGGCTGGAGCGCCTCCAGCCCACAGTATTGTGCCGTCATTAGTGACATCGGCCCACCAATGCCTTATACTTGGGGCCGCTTTGGCAGACCCATGGCCGCCGCGACCCTCTGGACCATCGTCGACCCGAAGCAGCAGCGCCGCACGCCGCGTGTACGCCAGGCGGCGCGGCCGGAGGCAGCACGAATGAGCGCCAGCGCTAATGACGAGATCACCGACGTGCTGATCGCCCTGCGGCAGGGTTCGCCAGGCGCCATGGATCGGCTCATGCCACTCGTGTACGACCAGCTCCGGCGCATCGCCCATCGTCAGCTGGGCGCGGAGCGGACGGGACACACGCTCACCACCACCGCGCTGGTGCACGAGGGATACCTCAAGCTCGTGGATCAGACGCGGACACAGTGGCAGGATCGCGCACAGTTCTTCGCCATCGCGTCGGGCGCGATGCGGCGCATCCTGATCGATTACGCGCGCCGCTATCGTGCGGCCCGCCGCGGCGGCGGACCGGATGGGACGCCGGCCACACCCGTCTCGCTCGACAGCGCAGATCTTTCCGTGGAGGAGCGCGCGGACGCGCTCGTGGCGCTCGATGAGGCGCTCACCCGGCTCGCGGAGGTTGATCCGCGTCTGGCGCAGGTGGTGGAGTGTCGCTTCTTCGCCGGACTTTCCGAAGGGGAGACTGCCGCCGTGCTGGCCGTGTCGCAGCGAACGGTCGCCCGGGAGTGGGCGCTGGCCAAGGGATGGCTCTATCAGGAGCTTCGCGGTGAAGCCGGTTGACCCGGATTTCCTGGCGATTGCGCAGGCCGTACGGGAGGCGCTCGATCTGCCGCTGCAGGCTCGAGCCGGCTGCCTCGTTGTGCGTTGCCCGCATCCCACGCAACGGGCGGCGGCCGAGCAGTTGCTTCGGGCATGTCACGACGCTGCGGCAAGCCCGGTGCTCGACGGGCCGGCGGTCCGGTTAGCCGCACCGCTTTTTGACGACCCGCTTGGCCGCGGGGGCGTGATCCCGGAACATCTTCAGGCGGCACTCGCGGGCCGCTATGTCATCGAGCGGGAACTCGGGCGTGGCGGCCAGGCGACGGTCTATCTGGCGCGCGACGAACGGCACGGCCGCCTTGTCGCGCTCAAGGTGATGCGGCCCGTTCTTTTCCCGGATGAAGCGCCGGCGCGCGTGGCAAACCGGTTCCAGCGCGAAATCCAGGTCGCGGCGCGCCTGTCACACCCGCACATCCTGCCGTTGTATGACTCGGGTGTGGCGGCCGGACAGCTCTATTACATCACGCCGTACATGGATGGGGAGAGCCTGCGTGACCGGCTCGCGAGCACAGGCCGCTGGTCACTCGCCCAGACGCTGCGCGTGCTGCGTGACGTGGTGCGCGCGCTCGCCCACGCGCACCGTCAGGGTGTGGTGCACCGCGATATCAAGCCAGCCAATATCCTGCTCAACACGGAGGGCGACGCACTGGTGAGCGACTTTGGCGTGGCGAAGGCGCTCGTGGCAGCCGTGAGCCCCATCGGCGCACTCGAACCGGACATTA
>DATNET010000475.1:0-2861 GCA_035606745.1 Tepidiformaceae bacterium | reverse complement strand
GCTGTCGCCTGCGAAGGGCGGAAACGACCACTCGACGCTTTGGCTCATCGTCGGCCTGCTGGCGGCTGTGGCCGTGGTCGTCACCCTGGTTATGGCGGTTCCGAAATGGCGCATCAAGGTCCTGCCCACGGTCAAGACCGCATGGACAAGCATGATCGCCGTCGCGCGGACGCGCAGCAAGCGAATCCAGCTCTTCGGCGGCAACCTAGCCACCCAGGTCTTGTTTGCCCTGACCCTCGGTGCCGCCTGCCATGCGTACGGTGTTCACCTGACCCTGGCCGAGTTGCTAATTGTGAACATGGGTGCCTCGGTGTTCGCCAGCATCATTCCGGTGCCCGGCGGCATCGGCGTCGCTGAGGGCGGTCTTACAGCCGGTCTAGTCGCCTTCGGCGTCAGTCAGCCGATCGCGTTCGCGGCCGCGCTCACCCACCGGCTGTGCACGTACTACCTACCACCCATATGGGGCTACATCGCATTACGCTGGCTCAACCACAAGGACTACCTCTGAGCCTCAGGGCCACACGCTCCCGATCGCGGTCGGATCGGTCCGCCGTGGTATCTCCCTTGGAGTCGCCGGCCCATCCAAACCCGGGCGCGCGGTCCCCCCGAATCACCGCCCAGCCGACCACAACGTCAGCCACCCCAGCCCGAGGCGACGCACGATCGGCTGCCCCCGGCCATGGCGCGGCCGCCGATAGTGCGCCGTCGCCGCCGGCCGCAGACGGCCCTCAGCTATCACACGCAAGTCAAAGAGGGGTCCCGGGCTCCGGAATTTGATCTCGTCGCGCAACGGTGCCGCCCCAGCCTTTGCCGGCGTAGCTTTGAAGATGTCGGACAGCCCGCTGAGGCTACGGGGAGCGGACTTGGAGGGAGTACACGCAAGAGGCGTGCCGGTTGACTCCGAACGGAGCCGCGCAGACGTGAACACATTCCTCGGGTTTCTCGTCGTAGCGTTTCTCATCCTGTTTGCGGCGACGTCGCCGCAAGTCGCCGCCCAATTCGCTCATGACATTTGGAACATCATCGTTGAAATTTTCAACGGACTTTCCTCATTTCTCAGTAGTCTTGCGGGGACCAGTTCCGCAGCAAGTTCCGCTGGAAGATGATCGGTTGTCGCGATCACGGAACGGGTGAGCGGCGTTTCGGCGTGGTCGTCCCAACGACCCGGCCAGCTTCGGCCGGTGGACCTGTTCACGCACGGCTGTCGCGCAAGCACGGCGGCGATTTCGACGGGCGCACATATTCGGCGAGGCGGCGCTGGGCGAAGCCGGGACTGCCTTTGCGGAACGCTCCTGCGTGAGGCACGATCAACTACCGAACTGAACGGGCTGCGCCCGTTTGATCGGCATCGACCGCACTGATCTGTACCACTGGGGGGTTGCTCGATGTCTCGCTCGCATAGTGGGGTCGCGCCTGCGGTTGCGGGTCATAGGTGCACGCTCTGTCTGTCGGGCGGGTTGACCGCCGGAGCGCGCCGAGGATCAGCGGCCCGCGCCACGTACGTCGTCGCAGCCAACCGTGCCACGTTCGGCAGGCGCCTCCTCATCCGCATGTACAGCGTTGGGACGTTGATCTTGCACACGAAGGTGGCAGCGTGACCGGCTACGCCGGAAGGGCGTTGGAGACGCCGGTCAGCCCCTACGGCTTGGTTCGCGCCGGTCTGGATGCCGATCCTGACGGACTCGCGCTCATCTCCGCGGAGACGCGCTGGACGTGGCGCACGCTCGACGACCTCAGTGATCGCCTGGCCGTCAGTTTGCTTGGTCTAGGGCTGAACCAGGGCGATCGCGTCGCTTCGCTGATGCCGAATCGTCCTGCGCTCATTGTTCACTACCTCGCCTGTTTCAAAGCGGGGCTGGTAGCAACGCCCCTCAATTACCGTTACATGGCACCGGAGATCGATCACGCCCTCGCGGTCAGCGAAGCCCGTGCCCTGCTCGCGCATGTAGAGCGGGAAGAGGATCTCGCCGCAAGCCGGCTCGCCCGGCAGCTGCCTTTGGGCACAATCAGCTACGGCGGCACGCGAGAAACGGGGCCGGCTTTCGACGAGCTGATTGAGCGGGCCGCCCCGTCGCCGCCGCCCCCGCCTCCTTCCCCAACCGCGCCTGCGGTGATCTTCTTTACCTCCGGCAGTACCGGGCGTCCGAAGGGGGTCACGCATACCCACCAAACGCTCGGCTGGATGTTCGCGACGGCGGCGGCCGGGATCGAGCTCAGCACCGGCGATCTGCTTCTTGCGGGCTCGTCGCTGTCGCACGTTGGCGCCTTCTACGTCTCGTTCGCCGCCCTGAGCGTGGGTGCTGGGGTGATCGTGGCCCGGACAATCGATGGGGACGAGTTGCTTCCGCTGCTTCGCCAAGACCGCCCAACGGTGCTGTCAATGCTTCCGTCAGCTCTGTTCGCGCTGACGCGCGACCACGGCGCCCGGCACGACGATTTCGCCTCACTGCGACTGTGCCGCGGAGCAGGCGACTCCGTCTCCGCGGAGCTGGAGCGGGAGTTCACCGCGTTGAGCGGGTTCGTGATCGACGAGGCCTATGGCCTGACGGAAGCCGGGCTGGTGACGATAAACCCACCGTCGGGCCGGATCAAGCTTGGTTCGGTGGGGCAGGTGGTTCCCGCGGTCTCGCTGTCGATCCGAAACGATGACGGCCAGGAGTTGCCGGTGGGCAGCGAAGGCCGCCTGTGGATCAAGACTCCCGCGACCACCGTCGGCTACTGGGACGACCCGGCCGCGACCGAGGCGGCCTTTAGCAACGGGTGGCTCGACTCAGGCGATGTGATGCGAGTCGACGACGACGGCTACTTCTTTTTCCGCGGGCGCAAGAAGCAGATCATCGTCCACGACGCCTCGAACATTT
>DATNET010000458.1:0-2846 GCA_035606745.1 Tepidiformaceae bacterium | reverse complement strand
GTGTGACTGAACGAGGCGTCGGTCGAAGTCCAGAGGACGACGTAATCGAGGTTGGCGATGCCGGGACCGACAGGTCCGTCGGCGGGGTCCACTCGCACCGCAATCACGTCGACCGACCCGGCGCCGCAGGAGTCAGTGCCGGTGACGTGGAACTGCACCGTCGTCGCGCTTGTGCTAACGACAGAGGCAGTCGCGTTGTCACTCTGGCACTGCGTTTTCGAGGATGCGTCGGGGGCCGGGCTATCGCAGGCCGCCGCGGTCAGGAGAGCGGCGCCGGAGAGGACCAGGAGGACGGTTCGACGGAGCATCGGATCTCGCATCTACGGATCGTCTCCCGTCGGTACGATCTTGGGAAGTGTACGGCATCGCTGGGGCTGGCGATTGAGTGGGCGGTGGTAGCTGGCCAACGGATGGGGGCGGTACGTGTCCTACCCGGTAACGCGCATCGGGCGTCGATGGCGGTCGGGTCGGGCGTCGAGTTCGGCCAATCGGGCTTCCACGCGTGCCAGCGCATCGTTGCGGTCGAGCAATGCCATCACGTATTGGTTCAGGCTCACGCCTTCACGTTCCGCTGATTCCGCGAGGCGTCGATGCAGCGACCGCGCTATCCGCACGTTGAACTTGCCGCTGTACTCCTCCGGGTAGGACGGCGAAGGGATTTCGCCACCGTCCTCATATTGTGCCTGGATCCACAGTTCGCGGATCTCGTTCGCCGCGCCGGGGATTTCGTCCACCGTTTCGACCTGCGTCATGCACCCCGGAAGGTCGGGGTAGATGATCACGTATCCACCGTCCGGGTCAGCGACGACGTTGAAGGGGTACTGCACGGCCAGGTAGTCGCCGAGAGGCTTTTGCGCTGCGGTTGGCATCTTAGTTATCCAGTTCCAGTCGTTCGCATATCTGTTGGACATATGCGCGCTTGACTTTGTGCGCATCGCTGAGTGGAATCGTAAATGGCATCTCACCGGCCTTAGTAAAGCTGACGTGACTGCCCTTTTGGCCGGCTTGGTGCCATCCGTTTGCCTCAAGTACCCGCCGGACATCGTCGAAGTCCGCCTCGGGAGGCCGCGCGCGAAGCCGTTGAATGGACTTCTCGAGCTGGCTCACGTCCCGCGTGAGGCCATAGTACTGCGGGTGGTACCAGTCTTCAAAGCATTTCTCCAGCGCCCTCGCGATCGGGTTGAACGGCGATCGCCGATGAGGCGGTGCCGCCCCGGTGGTGACCGTCAGGCGCATCTTCAAATACTCCAGGCGTTCCGCGCCACTCCACTTCTACCGGTGCCAGGCTCAGTTGAACACCAAAAACCCCAGCCCCAGCAGCCCGATCGCCACCCCGTAAATGCGCTCCAGGTGCGCCGCGTTCGTGCGCAACGCGACCTTCGCCCCGACGAACGACAACGGGATTGAACCACACGCAAACACGAACACCACGGTCCACTCGATGTGCCCCAGGGCTGCATGCACGATCGTGCCCGGTACGGCGAGGGCGGCGGAGACAGCGAGCGATGTCGCGAACGCCGGACGAATGGGCAGCCGCAACACCACCATGTACAGCGGCGCCAGGAGGAACCCGCCGCTGTTCGCCAGCAGCCCCGAAATAACGCCGACCGCAATGCACACCGCCGCCAGGTGGAGCAGTGGCGGCACCACCTCTTCCTCGGTCTCGCTCTCCTGGTTTTGCGGCCAAAAAACGAACCGGATGCCCAGGAGGACCAGGATCGCGTCGGTGACGTGGACCAGCAGCCCGCCGCCGATCCAGCGCGTCGCAATCGCACCCGCAATCGTCGCCGGGATGCCAAATGCAATGCTCCACCACACCAGCCGCCAATCGACCGCGTGTGCCCGCCAGTAGGCGTAACTCGCGATGAGCGTCGCCGGGATCGTCGCCGGCAGCGGACTCGCCACCGCGCTGAACGCCGAAATCCCGACCGCGTGGAGCATGGGCGTCGCGATGGCGGAGCCGCCCTTGCCAAACATCCCCCCGAGGAAGCCCACTATCACGCCAATGATGACCACGCCGAACAGTTCCATCGCATCCGAGTCTATACCTGTTTTGTCCTAATGTCTGTACATTCGGACAACTCGCGACGATGATAGATTGCAAAGGCGTGCTTCCAGCTATCAGCCTCCGTATCCTCGTGGAGTCGCGGCCGGGCCGCCGGGAGAAAATCTCAATGTCGTCGTTGGACCGTGCCAGCCCCATGCCGCTGTGGGCCCAGATCGCCGCCGACCTCCGCGCCCGCATCGCCGCCGACGAGTTTCGCGCGCGCTTCCCCACCGATATGGAGCTTGTCCAGCACTACGGCGTCAGCCGCCACACCGTCCGCGAAGCGCTGCGTCAACTCGGCTCATCTGGTGTCCTCGAACGGCAGCGTGGGCGCGGCACAGTCCTCGCGCCACAACCCACGCTCGAGCAACCAATGCGCGCGTTCTACAGCCTCGCCGAATCGATCGAGGCACAGGGCCTCGCGGAGCACAGCGATGTGCTGCTGTTCGAACCCCGCCTCGATGCCGCCGCCGCCGCTCGCCTCTCCCTGGCCGCCGATGCCCCGCTCACCTACATCGAACGGCTGCGTTTCGCCGGCGACGCACCCCTCGCGCTCGATTGCTCGTGGCTGCCGGAATCCCTCGGCAACCTGCTCCAACCCGGTGCCCTCTCCAGCGGCTCGCTCTATGAACAGCTCGCGCGCCTGGCCGGCGTCCGGGTGACTGGCGGCAGCGAGCGCATCTCCGCCGCCTTGCCCGACGCCCGTTTACGCAGCCTGCTCAGACTCCCACGCAGCGCCGCCGCCTTACGCATCGAACGCACAGCCGTCGCCGCTGACCGGCCAGTCGAATACCGCATC
>DATNET010000444.1:0-6508 GCA_035606745.1 Tepidiformaceae bacterium | reverse complement strand
TCATCAACAGCGAAGTGTTGTACCGGGAAGCGGTGGAAGAGGGCTTCGACCCAACCGACAGCGCCGTACATGACCTCGCGGTTCAGGAAAAGACGGGGCTCGAGGGTGTGTTGGCCCAGAACACCGACGACGCCGCGAAATTGCGGGAGGCGTTTGCCGAGGTCAAGGGCACTCCGTACAGCATCGACGTCTACGACACGAGCCCCCAGATGCTCGACGGTTTCCGGCGGCAAATCGCCGTGAATGCTCTGGAGGCCCACGTGACCTCGCAATTGCCCGTCGCCGACCAGAACAACCCCGCCAAGCGCCAGGCCGCCATCGACGCGCTCACAACTGCGCTCCGTTCGAAGGCCAACATCCAAATCCTGGGGCCGGTCAGTTACTAGCCCCGGGGCGATAACTGAGGAGCCCCGCCTGCCCCTCTAGCGCCGCCCTCCGCTACCCTGTACCCGTGCGCCTGACGCTCGAATTGGAACGCGAAGGCTCCATGCCACCACTCCCCGGCGATGGCATGGAGCTCATCGCGTTCCTGTCGTTCGCTATCTCGCGGGGCTTTGGCGCGACGCATCCGCTGATCGCGCTGGCGGACCGTCTGCACGACACCTTTCACGTCCGCTTCGGTCCGCTGACGACGTTCTACGAAGCCGGGCCCGACGACAACGAGGACCGCGCCAAGCTTGAGATGGCGTGGCAACAGCCCGGACCGCTGCGGGAATCAATGGAGAAAGTGCTCGCCGCCATCCAGTCTGACGAACAGTGCCGGGCGTTGTTGCGGCGCGCGAACGCAGAAGCACTCCCAGCCCAGGCGGAGGCGGTCCTGCCGCTGTTGCGCCGTGCCGAGGAATGTGGGGAACGCGTGCGAATGGTCTACAGCCTGTGATTCGGCGGCGGCGCGAGACCCGTCACGCCCGCGAACGCTGGGTCTTCGGGGCGACGGCGCCACTCGCGCGCCTGCTCGCTTCCCAGACCGCCATGGCCGCACTCACGCCGCGCGTCGCGCGCATCATCGACCTGATCGACCTGCAACCCGGCAAGTCGTACCTCGACATCGGCTGCGGGACATCAGCGTTCGCTCACCTTATCGCAACGCGCGCCGGATGTGACGAGCCGCCGATAACGCTCGACCTCGTGCCCGGGCCGGGGCCCGTCGATGCGTACTGCCTGCCCGAGCACCTGCCGATCCGCGATGGCTCGGTCGATTGCCTGACCTCCCTCTACTACATCCGCCGCTTCGACGACGATGCGGTCCACGCCCTCGGGAACGAGATCCGGCGAATACTTGCGCCGGGCGGAGCGGCCCTTGTGATGGAGATCGCACCGATGAAGAGTGCGCTCCTCGAACGTGCCCACCGCTGGCTCCTGCGGCCCGGCTGTCAGCAGGTGGACCTGCGCGGCTGGGGCCGCCTGGCGGCGCTGTTCACCGAAGTGGGATTCGACGCGATCGACCTCGTAAATGTCGGCCCGTTCCTGCTGCCGCCGATCCCGCGTGTGGGCGTGCTGCTGCGCAGGGCATGAGATGGGCGAGCGAGACGGACATCCTGCGTACTGAGCGCCGGGTTACCGCGGCACGCAATTGGAGCCCTGGGCGAGATCGAGATCATCCGTCGTAGCGGGAGATAAGGCGTTCCCGGTCGAACATCATCGCCACAACCCGCCAGGCGAACGAGTCGATGACGAAGAGCGCTACCGCGAAAACGATGGCCAACGGCACCGTAGGAGTGAGGACGCCAAACGAGAACAGCGAGGTCAACGCCAGCATCGGCAGGCTCCCAAGGCTTGAAAGTTGCTGCGCGACGCGAACGTCGCTCGAGCGCGCGGAAATCGCCATCCCGACCCACGTTGCCCAGGCAGCAAGAAGCGGCGCAAAGAGGATCTGCGCAACGACCTGGGCCGGGTCCCAAACAATTGAAATCACGTCAGAGTTGCCCTGCAATCGAACCACGATCCCAAACGCCGCCCCGATGAAGTAAGAGAGCACGACGGCAGGCAAGATTGCCGCGATTGCCTTGCCAATGATCAATTCACGTCCCGTGACGGGCGTTGTGAGGACTGGCTCAAGGGTGCCCTGGTCGCGCTCTCCCACCACCGCATACGCGGCGATAGTCGCAGGAAGGAGGACCGGCACCAGGAGCATCATGAGCTGTGCGCTGTGCGCGAGTGCGCGAACAGCAGACGGCGGCGCCGAATTCGACAGGCTCAATAGTTCGCCAACCGGCACGCCGAGGAACACGAGTGGCAGGAGGATCGTCGTGCCGAGGATGGAGCGCTTTCGCCGGTACTCCCGAAACTCCTTGCGCACGACGACACGAACGCGTTCGGCGGCTCCGCTCATTTCGCAGACTCGTCATCTTTGTCGACCAACTCGAGATAGACATCCTCCAGGCGCTTGTTCCTTTCAGCCAACCTCGTGATGTCCGCCCCCGCGGAAACGAGCGCCCGGGCTATCGCAGGGGCGACGGTGGCTGAATCGCCCACGGTCAAGAGATAACAGCCGGGGCCATCGCAGCTCCATCCGAGCACTCCACTGATCGGCGCAAACAACAGTTCGGGCGACTCAAGGGGGAGCGCCGTACGCACTTCGATGACCGTGGAGAACAGCTGCCGCCGCAGTTCATCAGGGCTGCCGATCGTCAACAGCTTTCTGTTGAGGATTGCAACGCGGTCGCACAGCCGCTCTGCTTCGTCGAGCCGGTGGGTGGTAAGGAAAACAGTGACGCCGCGATGCCGCAAACTGTCCAGCAGTTCGTGGACCTCGCGCGCGGCTACCGGGTCCAGGCCCGATGTGGGCTCGTCGAGGAACATGACGTGGGGCTCACTCAACAATGAACGAGCCAGGGCGACGCGCTGGCGCAGCCCCTTTGACAGGGTCCCCGCGAGATCGCCTGAGCGTTCCTGCAGATTGACTGCCTCAAGGGCAGAATTGATGCGACCCCTTGCGTCGCGGACGCCATAGAGCCCGGCAAAGAATTCCAGGTTTTCGAACACCGTGAGGCGGAGATAGAGCCCGGGAGCTTCCGGCATGATGGTGATGTGCTGCCGAATGGCGGATGCGTTGGCCTCCGTGAGCGGAATGCCCGCGACCTCGGCCTCGCCAGAGGTAGGCGTGATCAGCGTCCCCAGGGTACGCACCGTCGTGGTCTTCCCGGCGCCATTCGGCCCGAGAAAGCCAAACATCTCACCCGCCTCGACAGAAAAGGTGAGGTTCTCAAAAGCCGTCCGGTCACCGAACTGTTTCGTCAAATGGGAAGTCGAAATTGCGGCAGGCATACTGTTCGAGTCTAGCGTCGGAAATACGACGACTTGAGTCCTCATACTAGCTGCCGGGTTGGCATCTCGCAGTTTAGCTGCTGAGCGTGCCCGGCTCGGACACCGAGGGAACGGGCAGCCACCGCTCTTGGCGGCTAGCGGAACCGCTCGGTAGGCTGCGCAGCGATGGCTTCGCTCAAGACGTGGTTCCTTGCTTCGCGCCCGTTTTCGTTCACGGCGGCCGTTGTGCCTGTCGTGGTGGGCACTTTGCTGGCAGCCGAGGACCATTTCTCGTGGTGGAAAGCGCTGCTGGCATTGCTCGGTTCGGTCTTGTTCCTCGCGGGAACGAACTTCGTGAACGACTACTACGACCACATCAAGGGCGCCGACGGCCCAGAGTCGCTGGGCATGGCGGGCTTCATCCAGCGCGGCATCCTTACGCCCCGGTCAGTCCTGATCGCGGGCGTTGCGTGTTTTGTCGCTGGTTCCGGTATCGGGCTCATACTCTGCGCGGTCACGACATGGCAGTTGCTGTGGGTCGGGCTCGCGAGTGTGCTGGCGGGCTTCCTCTATACAGGCGCCCCGGTGCACCTGGCATACATCGGGCTGGGCGAGCTGACGGTGTTCGTGTTCATGGGCCCGGTGATGGTGGTCGGCGCGTACTACGTTCAGCTCGAATCGTGGGACTGGCAGCCGTTTGTCGCCTCGCTCCCTATCGCGTTTCTTGTGACCGGCATTTTGCAGGCGAACAACTTGCGCGACATCGAAGTGGATCGCCGGACCGGCAAACGAACGATTGCGACGCTCATTGGCCGCACCTGGGCGAACCGGGAAATGTACCTGTTGCTCGCGGGGACGTATATCAGCCTGATCGTCGCGGTCGCGGTTGGCGCGGTTCCGTGGCAGGGGCTCATTGCCCTGGCGACGCTGCCACTGGTGCGGCCGATCGTGCAGGTTATCCGTGCGGGCGGTAACCCGAAGAAGCTCAATATGGCCCTCTTTCGGACGGCGCAGCTGCACATGCAATTCGGGGCGATATTGGCGGTGGGCATCGCCATCAGTTGGCTGGTCGCGTCGGTCTAGAGACGAAAGACAAATACGAAGACCAGCGGCCACACCCAGGCGAGCGGGGCTGGCCCCGGCTGCGGTTACGCTGGAGAGCGTTCGCTGCCGACGATTGAGGTGTGGGAAAGGTCGTTTTCGCCCTGGTACTCGTGATGTTCCTCGGGACAGCGCGCTGCTATAACGCCGATTTTGCCGGCGCCGCGGCAGGTCTGCCAATCGTTGGCGCGATGGTGCAGCCCCAGGCCACGACGCCCGCGTACGTGAAGGCAATCGGCACACCCGCGCCCGCCAGGCTGCCCGCCGCCGACCTTTCGAAGTGGTTCCCGGCCAACGCGACCGACCCGTATGACCCCGTGATGTGGGCTAGCGTGCGCGACGTGCTCGCATTTGCCGGCACGCAAGATGGCTTCACCCAGATGTGCAAGCTGGCAAGCACGGCCGCGGGCGCCAATCGCACGGCGCACCCCGAGGTGGGTGCGCTCGCGTGTAGCGCTGTCCCATCGGTAACGGGCGAGCAGCCGTTCGCGATCAAGCTGCTCCAGGCCCGCGCGGAACTGGCCCTTTGGGTGAGGGGCGCGCCGGGCTCATCGGTGCAGGCGATCGGCGGAATCCAGGGCGAAATCGCTGTCTTATGCGGCGGCGACGCCATTGCCCGAAACGGCGGACCGAGCAGCCCGTTCGGCCAGGCCTGTACGAAGGCGGCCGACACGGCTTACCTCAAAGGCGATGCGCAGACCACGTTCACAGCGCTCGGCGATGCGTTCACCCTCATAGCCGGGGACATCGCGACGAAGGACCCGAAGGTCGCGGCACAGCCGGCCTTCTTCGGGGCGACCGCGACACCGTGACCATTTTGGATTTTGGATTTTCGATTCTGGACTGGTGCTGAGGCCGTCATTTGCGATTTTGGATTTTGGATTAGGCCGGGGCCGCTGAGGCACGGTCACGGTCACTTCTGAGCTTGCGCTCGATCAGCTTGATGTCGTTGCGGGCCGTGGAATCCAAAATCCAAAATCAAAAATGGCGGCTACTTCTTGAGCTTGCGCTCGATCAGCTTGATGTCGTTGCGGGCCGACTTGGTTTCGGCCTTCCAGGCAACGGCGACATCGTCCTGCTTGAGCTTCTTCTGGCGTTCGCCGAGCTTCGCACGCTGCTTGGCCAGCACGACCTCTTTCGCCTTGATCTCTGTTTCCAACTTCTGGGCGACGTTTTCGTAGCTCTTGGCGACGGCCGGGACAGCGCGCGAGGCCTTCTGGCGTTCGGCTAACACTTTCACTTTTAGGGCGGCAATTGCGGCCTCGGTACCAGCGACGAGCGACGTCGAATCGGCGACCTTGCCAGTGTGCCGGCTGGCTTTCGCCGCCACCTCTTTGTAACCGGAACCGCCGACTCGCTTGGCCTTTTGAGCCGGCGTTTCGCCTTCGGCGGCGCGGGCACGCATCTTCGCGGGGTCCAGCCCGAGGCCGGCGAGCGCCTTGGCGGCGTTCTCGTCGCCCGCGATGGTCTTGTCGTAGAGGGTCATGGCGGTCTTACGGCGCTGGACACCGAGGTCGCCGCTCATCCACTTGCTGAGCTTGTTGCAAAGCTTGTACGCGAGGATGCCGATCCCGACCAGGGCGGCTGTCCCGGCGAGCGCTGCGGCGATGACCCAGCCGACCGGGTTGGAAGCGAGGGCGACCAGCGAGACGCCGGCGACGATGGCACCGATGGCGATGCCACTGCCCAACAGGCCCGTAAGCGCCTTGGCGGCCCGCGTCTTCGTCTTCGAATACTTCGCGGCGATGGCGTAGCCGATGGCGTCGATCAGTTCGCTATCGTGAGGATTCGCCGCCTTGAGGTCGGCCATTACGCGTTCGAGTTCCTTGGCCTTCGAACGCGAGCTAATCGCCGAACGGATGTCGAACACCGCGAGGACGGCGCCGATGCCCGCAGCCACGTAGCCGAGCGCCGCAGCGATGGACGCCCCGGCGTGGGCCATGGTGACGCCCGCGCCGCTGACGCTCGCCCCAATCTTCGAGACGGTCGTACCGATGGAGGTGACAGACTTGGCCGTATTGCCGGAGTTGGTGTCCTTGTTGCTCGCGTGTGCAGGCCCAGGCGCGCCTTCGGGAGCGGGGCCGGGCGAAGGTTCCGCGGGTCCGCCACCTACAGGGAGCGTACCGAGGTAGCTCTGGAGGGCCCCGACCTCCGCTCCGGT
>DATNET010000440.1:0-3974 GCA_035606745.1 Tepidiformaceae bacterium | reverse complement strand
ATTCGGCATCCGAGGTCTTTTCGATGGACCGGGCGAGTGGAAAGTCTCCGTTGAAGACGAGCACCGTGGGATGGCCGAATTCTTTGGCGAGCTGCTTTAGCCCAACGGTGACGTTTGTGGGAAGCGTCACGTCCCAGCCCTGGGCGAAGGTCTGCCGTCCCAGCGCTGCGACCTGTTTTGACGTGCGCTTTGCCTCCATCACGTCCTCGGCATCGAGCGTGCAGGAGGCCGTCGCAACGTCGGCGCCCGCCTCGGCGAGGGCGAGCGCGATGCTGCGGCCCGCGGGGTTCGAGAAGCCCACCACGAGCGCACGCTTGCCAGCAAGGTCGAAACCCGGTTTGGGTTCCCATTCAAACATGTGCCGCTCCTTCCGCGAATTGCATGGTGTAGCCCGTCGGGCCGATGCCGCCCGTGAGGCCGCCGCCATCGATGACGAAGCTCTCACCGGTCACGTAGCTGGACGCATCCGAGCACAGCCAGACTGCCAACGGCCCGAGTTCCCACGCCTCGCCGAGCCGGCCGGTCGGATTGAAGACGCCGCGCTGCTTCACGCGGTCTGCCTCTTCCTGCGACTGTGGCGAGTGCTGGGAGACGAAGCCCGGGACGATACAATTCACACGGACGCCGTCCCCGACGAGCATGCCAGCGAGGCTCTTCGTGAGCGAAATGACGCCTGCCTTCGCAGCGCCGTACGCGAGGGACTGGGGGAACGCGCGAAGGGCGGTGCCGCTGGCGACGTTCAGGATCACGCCACCAGTACCCTGGTCACGAAATACGCGCGCAGCTGCCCGCGAACAGTAGAAAGTGCTGTGGAGGTTCACCTCGATACCGTCTTGCCAGTCCGCGTCGCTGAGGTCCCAGATGCGCGCGCCGGCGCCCCGCGAATCGCCAATGCCGGCGTTGTTCAGCATGATATCGAGGCGGCCGAAGCGTTCGACCGTCTGCTTAACCAGAGCGTCGCATTCAGCACTGCTTTGGACGTTGGTTGGGACAATCAGCGGTTGGCGGCCGGAAGCTGAGCCGATTTCGGCCGCAGCTGCCTCCAATTGCGATTTCGTGCGGCTGGCGAGGACGACCTCAGCCCCCGCCAGGGCGAGCGCGGTGGCCATTGCTTTGCCGAGACCGCGGCTGCCCCCGGTAATGATCGCGACGCGGCGCGGCGGCCCGTCCAGGCGTAGTGCCTCGAGTACCATCGGTTTCCTCCAGCCTGCGTTAGCCTAGATGCCCGCGATCTGCGTGTAGCGTTCGATGACGGGACGGCCAGCCAGCAGTCCACCGAGCTGCGCCCCCATCGCCTTCATGTGGTCTGTGGTGCCATGAGCGGTGAGGGCATCGGCATCGGCGTACTGCTCATAGAACAGAAAGAGCGTGGGATCGGTGTCAGAGGTGTGGAGGGAGTAGGAAGTCACTTTGCCGGCCTCCTTGGCCTTCACGTTGCCAACCATCTCCGTGAGGATGGCCCGCAGCTCCTGCTCTTTTCCCGGCGCCGCCTGGAGTTTCGCGACGATAGTGATCATTGGTTGTGTCCTTTTGTGCAGATACACGGGATTCTACGGTGATCCGGGCAGCACGTCCCGTGACAGGAACCGTCCGAGTTCCTAGTATCAGCGCGATGCTGAAACGGATGGCACCGCCGCTCGCGCGCCGAGTGGTCGCTGAAGCGCGCGCGGCGCGCTTGAGCGACCCGGCCGTCGACTACCCGCGGTGGTACCTTCGGCGGTGGCATTTTTTACCCGAAGGGTACCTTTCACGCCGCAGCGCCGCGACGTACGAGTCTGTGGTCCGGAATCTCTACAACCAGGCGCGTGAAGGCCGGCTGCTGCGGGCGCTTGCCGGTCATGTGAGCGCATTTCGGCCGACGGATGTCATCGAACTGGGCTGTGGGCCGGGCCGGGCGATCGAAGCGCTGGCGCGGGCACTCCCCGCCAGTTCCTTCACCGGGGTCGATCTTTCGCCATTCCTGCTTGAACGGGCCGAACGGCGGACCGCTCGATTTGGCAGCCGCGTAACGCTCAGGCATTCGAGCGCGCTGCATCCGCCGTTTGTCTCGGGGAGGTTCGACGCGGCGCTCGCAATACACTTCATCGGACACCTTCCGCAGGCGGCAGCGCGCGACGCGACAATTGCCGCGCTAACGCTGTTGCGGCCCGGGGGCCGCCTGTACGTGATCGACCACGCCTGGCATCCGCATCTGCCGGACCGAATACCGCTGGTGCTTGAGCAGCGCCTCAACGCCGGCATTGTGCGCTTTTCGGTGTTCGAAAGGCCGCCTGGCGGGTTCGCCGAGTTGCCGTCCGGGGTCCTTTCGCCCTAGCCTTCAAAAAGCGTCGTCTTGCGCTCGGAGAATCGCTTGTCCTTCCCCGTCGATGAGGCTGCCCGGATCCGCGACTACCTCCGAAAGGAGGCAGCGGCGCATTCGATAGAGGAGCTGATCGGCCTCGTCGAGGAAGGCGCGGCTGAGCTCGACGCCGCCGCCAACGCACTACCAGAATCCGAGCTTGGAGACCGCCCGGAGCCCGAGTCGTGGGCACCGCTGGAGTGCCTGAGCCACGTGGTGCAGTGGAACGTCATCTCGGCGCAACAGGTGCTGTGGGTCGCGCTCAGCGGTGAACTCCCGGCGGAGGAGGAAGTGGCGCTACCGCCGGACCGGCGCGGGCTCCTGGATCTGAATCGAACCGCGCTCGACTCGTTGTACGTTCACGTCCGGGAGGCCGACCCCATGAGCTTTCTGGAAACGACGTGGCAGCACCCGTTCTTTGGCGATTTGAACTGGCGCGAGTGGCTGCTCTTTCTCCGACTGCACTGCCGGGACCACGCGCGTCAGCTCGCGAGCATGCGCAGTGCCTGACCGGAAGCCGCTGCGGATTGTGCATACATCGGATGTCCACCTCGGCGCCTATTCGGGCAACCCCGATTCGAAGTGGGGCGAGCGGCGCTTGCTGATGGAGCACACCTTTTCACGGGTCATCGACCTTGCAAACGATGTCCAGGCGGGCGCGTTGCTTATTGCAGGCGATTTCTTCGACAACGACCGCGTTGATGAATCGGTTGTAAGGTTCGCCGCAGAGCAGATCGAACGTTTCCGCGGTCAGACGATCCTCATCCCCGGAAATCACGATCCTATGGATCCAGGCTACATCTATTGGCGGTACGACCTGGAATCGGTTGCGCATCGATTACACATCATCCGTGCCACGGAGGGTGAGTTTTATGAGCCGGAAGGACTGGACCTCGCCGTTTGGGGCCGGGCGTACCTCGATAGCGATTGGCATTTCCGGCCCCTGCAGGGCATTCCGCACCGGATCGACCGCCGTTGGCATATCGCGATGGCACACGGCCATTTCGTGCGGCCGGATGAAGAGCAGAACCGTTCGCTACTTATTCGCGAAGATGAAGTGGCGGCAGCCGCGGGCGACTGGGATTACATGGCTTTCGGGCACTGGGAGCCTCACGCGGATGTGAGTTGTGGAGGCGTCACGGCCGTGTATTCGGGCGCGCCCATGCCGCTCTCCGATGCGAACCGTCGCGCGGGTTTCGCGGTCGTTGCGGATTTCGACGAGTCCGGCGTGCGCTGGCGGACGCACAGAGTCGACCCGCGAGACGCACCGATCGCCGGCTGACCAGGGCCTCGCTCGTGGTTGGCGGTTCGTTGCCCGCATCGCCAGCGCGGGCTAGATTGGACGTTCGGCACAGCGGGCGAATGCCTGTTGCCGGGCACGGGCGGGCATGGCAGGGTAGCTCAGCTGGACAGAGCGCACGACTCATAATCGTGAGGTCGGGAGTTCAAGTCTCCCCCCTGCTACCAGAATTCTGAATCTGGAGCGCGCCGCTGCGATGCTGGCGGGCGGCTCAACGAGGCGGGTTTTTGTCCATCAGTCGTTTCGCCGTTTTCAGGTCCTGAACGAACGCTTCGAACGCTGCGTGGCGCGCGGCGGCGTCTGGCTCGCGGAGGATGGATGAGGGGTGGACTGTTG
>DATNET010000429.1:0-2201 GCA_035606745.1 Tepidiformaceae bacterium | reverse complement strand
TGCGATGTTCGCGTCCGTGCTGATATTCGAAACTACCAGCGGATACCGGCCCCCATGGGCGGGCGTCAGCGTCCCGGCAGTCACGGAGACTTCGGAACCGATGCCGTTCGCCGCGCAGTTGGCGCGCGCCACCTCGGCAGCAATCGGGTCGATGTCGATGGCTGTGACGGCCTGTGCCCCGAGCTTCATCGCCGCGATGGCGAGCACGCCCGAGCCGGTGCCCACATCGAGTACGCACATTCCTGGCCTTACCGCCTCGTCGAGCGCGAGAAGGCACAGCCGCGTCGTCTCGTGGTGCCCGGTCCCGAACGCCTGGCCCGGGTCCAGCCGGATGGCAAGCTGTCCCGGCCGCGGCTCATGTTCGATCCAGGTGGGCACAACGATGCAGCGTCCGCCGCTGTCCACCACGCCGAAGAATTCGCGCCAGCTCACGGCCCAGTCTTCTTCGTAGATGGGCCGGGCGGTCAGTTCTACGCCGGGGAACGCCGCGATAGAGTGCCTGAGGTCATCGGTGAGCACAGCGCCGAGTTCGCTTGCCGGCAGATAGGCCCGCACGAGTACGGGTTCACCGCCACGCACGTGGAACCCCTTTTCTGGCCCCAGGATGTCTATAGGCTCCTCGATGACGACGCCGCCGGGCGAAACTGCCCGCATGAGCTCCGACACCGCCTCGACATCGCCGGGCGGCGTTTGCGCCGAAATCTCATATCAGAGCAAGCAGTATCGTCCCGCTCATCCGGCCACAGCGTCGCGCAGCCGCTCAAGGAAACTCTTGCCGTGCTTCTTCGGCAGCGTTGGTGTGCCCATCGTGTCGGCCAGCCGCTGTAGGAGCTCTCGTTGTTCATCGGTCAACGTCTCCGGGATGACCGCGGTCACGCGCACGACCATGTCGCCCCGCCCTGTACCGCGCAGGTGAGGGACGCCCTTGCCGCGGACGACGAAGTCCTCGCCACTCTGGGTGCCATCCGGGATTTCGAACTCCATGTCGCCGTCGAGCGTCGGGATGGTGACTTTCGCGCCAAGCGTTGCCTGGGCAATGTTCACCGGCAGCTCGAAGAGAATGTGGTCTTCGACCCGTTCGAACTTCGGATGCTCCGCCACAGAAAGGACCACGTAGAGGTTGCCCTCTTCGCCACCGCGGGCGCCGGCTTCCCCTTCCCCGCTGATCCGGATCTGGGCGCCGTCATCCACCCCGGCCGGGATTTTTACGTTGATCCGCCGGGTTTTCTTTTCGCGACCCGTGCCCCGGCATTGTGTGCAGGGGCTGGCAATGGTCCGGCCCTCGCCCTGACAACGCGGGCAAGCCGTTACGTTGACGAACTGGCCGAAGATGCTTTGCTGAGCGCGTCGCACTTCGCCGGAGCCGTTGCAGTCGGGGCAAGTCGTGAGGTCGGTTCCCGGTTCGGCGCCTTTGCCGGAGCAGCGGTCGCAACGTTCCATGCGCGGGAATTCGACCTCTTTTTCGGTACCGAAGACGGCTTCCTCGAAGCTGATCTTGAGGCTGTAGCGGAGGTCTGCGCCGCGCGCCGTGCCGCGCCGCCGGCGGCCGCCGCGCTGCTGTCCGCCAAAGAATGCATCGAAGATGTCCCCGAAGCCTTCGAAATTTTGGAAGCCGTCGAAGCCTTGGGCGCCGGCGCCGTTGCCATCCACTCCGGCGTGGCCGAAGCGGTCGTAGCGCGCTCGTGAATCGTTGTCCGACAGCACTTCGTAAGCGCGCGTCACTTCCTTGAATCGGGTTTCAGCATCGGGCGATGGGTTCCTATCGGGATGGAACTCCATGGCGAGCTTGCGGTAAGCCTTTTTAATGTCCTGGGGGTCCGCATCGCGGGCGAGCCCCAGCACGTCGTAGTAGTCGCGTTGTCCAGTGGGCATGGTAACTAGCAGTGTAGCAAACGGACTGCCAATTCGGGGCATTTTCAGCGGCGTGGAGCGAACTAACCGCGAAGAACGCCAGGAGCGCCAGGAAACTTCCTACGAGGGGTCAATGCTCGCCATGGCCGCGACCTTCAATCAGCACGGGGACCACGAGACCCCAACCTCAGGGAAGGAATCCCCCAAAAGGCCTCTCTTGGCGCTCTTGGCGTCCTTGGCGGTTAAAGTCCCTGGCGGTTAGCGCCCCTGCGTGACCGCGGGAAGGCGATAGCGCGCTGCAAGCGGGAACCGCCGATCGCGCCCGAACGCCCGCTGGGTGATCTTGATGC
>DATNET010000420.1:0-4702 GCA_035606745.1 Tepidiformaceae bacterium | reverse complement strand
CGTCCGAAAGTTTATCGTAGTGCTCCAACAATAGGCCGAGAAGCTCCCGGCCATCGACGAGTGCGACCCGGCCGCTCTTCACGAACGAGGCATTCAGCGCGTCCTTCGAGAATCCGCCGGTGCACACGAATAGGCCGCTTTCGTTCGGGCCAAGGATCCCGTTGAGGTATCCCACATCGGCAAATCCCGCCGTCGACTTTTGATTCTTCGTCTGTCCCTTGATGCGCGGATTCTCCAACCCGAACGCGTCCTTGTAGGCGAGTAGATCGACACCACCATCGGCCCCTTTTCCGCCAACTCGAGTGCGATAGCCCATCGCTTCCAATAGACCACAGACGAAAATCTGAAAGTAGTAATGCTCGATGTTGTCCAATGCCTCAAGAATCTGTCCCTTGGCGGCTGCATCGATTTCGTCCGCCCATACGCCCGGTTCGACGAGCGTTGCGTCGTCGCGATCGAGCGGAGCGGAGGCGCCTACGATTCCGGGGCCGAGATCCAGGTAAGGAACTGCAGAGTCGACTCGAAAGACGGTCAGTAAGCTGCCGAGTGTGTTTCTCACGGAGACCGAAAAGGTGTCGCGAGGAACGGCCTTCCGGTAATCGACCTTCCGGACGTGAGGGTAACTCTCGCCGAACACGCTAGCATCGAACACATACCCGCCAGCGCATTGACTGACGTGAATCACCGGGTTCGCCTTTTCAGGTGTCAGGACATAGTCACCAATCTGGATGTCGTTCACGAAGCGAAAAAGTTGTCCAACGGCATTCCCTGTGCCGCTTCCCGGACTGGCTTGCTCCATACGCAGTCGCAATTCCTCGCGGCTGAGGCCGGACGCCGAGCCCCCGCTGTCCCAGCCTATGCCAACGGCTTGCTTCAGCTTAACCTGCGCGGCCAGTTCGTTGTTGTCGCCACCGCGAACCACCCAGACCCTGGGGCCGTCTGTTCCGAGCAAGGAAATCCTCCGCGCAGACGTAGCTCCGGCCGGCAGGCCCTATGCGAGCACGCCGTTCTTCTCGAGTTGCTCCTTGAGGCTGGCGAGCGATTCTAGTGGCCGCGGCCCGAGCGTGTCGAGGGCGTCGATGACATCGTCGTTCGCGTCCTTTTGGTAGGCGAGGTCCACGAGGTCGCCGCGGTCCGGCTGGAGGCCCTGATCAAACCAGTCTTTCACAAGCGCTTCGACATCGGCCCAATTTGCTTTTGCCACGAATCCCTCTTTCGTCGTTCGCACGAAGGCGCAGCGGCACAGGCGGCGGCTGGTGCGCAGGTTGGATTGGATCAGGTGCGCTGGATGGGGAAAGCCTCGCCGGTGTAGGGCTTGTCGTACTGGATGTACGGCGGCCAAAGCGTTTCCAGCTCGGCTCGGATGGGGTCGCCGTCAGGCAGATAGCGATGGAACTGAGGCTCGACATCGCGCCGCACCCAACCCTTGCCGATGGTGTCATGCTTGATCTTGTCCTGGAGGAGCATCAGTCCCGTCAGAAGCGACTCAGGTCGCGGCGGGCAGCCCGGCACGTAGACATCGACGGGCAGCAGGGTGTTCACGCCGGGGGTAACGCTGTAGGCGTACGCGAACGGGCCGCCCATAATCGCGCAGCCGCCCATCGCAATCGACCACTTCGGCTCTGGCATCTGCAGCCACACGCGCCGGACGGCGGGGGCCATCTTCCAGGTTACGGTGCCGGGAACGATCAGGAGGTCCGCTTGCCGCGGGCTGGCCCGGAAGATTTCCGCGCCAAAGCGAGCGAGGTCGTAGCGGGGCATCGCCGTGGCGATCATCTCCATGGCGCAGCACGCCAGGCCAAACATCGCCGGCCACAACGAAGAGCGCCGCGCCCAGTTCAAAACCTGGTCGACGCTGGTTACGAGGATGTTTTGCTGAATTTCTTCATCGACATCGCTGCCGAGGAGCGGAAGGGGGCTATAGACCTTGTTCGCCTGCTCTGCCATTACTCGTGCAGTCTATCACAATAGCCGCGGCGCGACCCCACG
Source organism: Tepidiformaceae bacterium (assembly GCA_035606745.1). Lineage (GTDB taxonomy): Bacteria > Chloroflexota > Dehalococcoidia > Tepidiformales > Tepidiformaceae > DATNET01. Next base: position 2,713 of record DATNET010000420.1, on the reverse strand, counting down.
CCGATCGCTCACCGCCCGGACACGTTGCGCTCTCACCGGGAACGGGCCATATGCAGCTGGCCGTCGTTTATAGGCTCGTCGATGTAGAGTTCGCCGTTGCGGATCTTCATGTTGTAACCGCAGTCGGGATTCGTGCAGACCCAGGCTTTGTAGTGGATGGGAGCGCCCTGACTGCCAAAATCCGAAAACGGCACCAGGTCGCCGTCATCGCATTTACGGCATTTTGGAAACTGATACATCCCGACTCACCACCCTCGTACTCGGGCGCGATACTACCAGTAGCTCTTTACCGTAGCAAATCGGCGCGCCCGGTCCGTCGTTACGCCGGAGCCCGAACAGAGTGAAGTGGTGACTTTAAGCCGTAAGAAAGCACGCCTGGATCGCGGCCGCTGTTTCCGCCGCACCGGTGAGTTCACCGCAGGCTTCGGCTACTGCTTCACCGCGAATAAAGCGGAAGAACCCCTCGGTGTTCGTCTTGAGATAGATGTCGGAGGTGCCGCTGCTACGCCGGCGTGGATGGATGTGTCCATCGTGGATGTCGAACGTCCAGGTATTGCAATCGGGGCAGTCGGAGATTTCGATCGTCATCGTCGCGGCGAGCCCTTCCGCCTGGTTGGGGTCAAAAGAAAACGCCGGCAGCATGCGCACGGCGAAATCGGTGGAGAGCGGTTTCTCGGGGCCAACAAGTTCAGGGCTTACGGCCCCTACGTACTGCTTACCCCAGTCGAGCAGTGAGAGGAGAACGGGACGTACGGCCCAGCCCTTGTCCGTGAGCGTGTATTCCACGCGGGGTGGCAGTTCGCGGTAGTAGTTTCGGTCCACCAGGCCATCGGCCTCGAGGCGCTTCAGCCGGTCCGAAAGGACGTTGGGCGACATTCCGGAGCAGTTTTCGAGGATGTCGTTGTAGCGGTGGAGGCCGGCAATGAGGTCACGAAGGATAAGCAGTGTCCAACGGTCGCCAAGCACATCGAGTGTCTGAGCGATCACGCAGGCGTGGTTATAGGACTTGCGTGGGGCATCGATGGTTTCGCTGCGTTGGGCCATGCGTACCCTCCCGGGGGCGCGAAGGTAAAGATTTTAGGTCTCGGCTAGCCCTACCACTATTGACTTGATAGTGGCGCATGCTAGTATTTGGGAAACGCCAGCGCTACGGAATTGATAGTGCAAGCGTTAACAATATCAAGCGTAGCCGACTCGCGTTGAGCGAGTCAACTGGAAAGGATGGTCCCCCGTGGCCAACAAACTCGCTTCTCCATCTCCTACTCCTGCCGCGGACCACTTCCACCGCTGGCGCATCGATGAGCCAAACGGCCCGATGAGCACCGGCGTCTGCAAGGAATGCGGGGTGACCAAGACCTTCAAGAACTGGCTCCAGGACGGCGACTTCATCACCAACGAAGAGCACCGCTCCGCCGCCGCCTAATCAACCGCGCCCTCTAGCCAGGCGCGCCCTCTCCCGCGCCCGGCCCGATCGGCCGCCATCCACTTGTTGGGTGGCGGCCATTTGCTTTGTGGTCCTTGGAAGGACTCCATCCGAACCGCGCACGTAAGTAAGCGGAGCGATGCTGATTCAGCACGAGGCCACGAGCCTGCACCGGCTCCCCCGCGCCGCGACGAACACGCCTGAAGGGCCGCCGCGCAGATGAATCGTCATCGCTCCGCTTACTTACGTGCGCGGTTCGGATGCGTCCGGCCAGGCTCAGGAGTTTAGATCACCCGGGCTTCGCGCAGGCGGTCGAATTCGGCCCTATCGAGACCGAGTTCGTCGATGTAGATCTCTTCGTTGTGCTCACCCAGCCTCGGCGCGCGGCTCCGCACGGTGCCCGGCGTCTCGCTCAGCTTCGGCACCACCCCCGGCTGCAACAGATGGCCGTAGTCATCACTTTCGACCGAAAGCACCTGCTCGCGCGCCGCGTAGTGCGGGTCGGAGACGATGTCGCTCAACTCGTTCACCTTGGTCGCCGGGACGCCGTGCTGGTCCAATAGCGTCTGGCATTCCGCCAACGTGAGCGGGGCCACCCACTCGGCGACGATGGCGTGGATCTCGGCATAGTTTTTGAGGAGATTCGGGCGGGGGCGGAAGCGCTCATCCGCGGCCAACTCCGGTTGACCCATCGCCTGGCAAAGGCGCTCGAAGGCAGGCTGCGTCGTGGCGTTGATGACGAGGAAGTGGCCATCACGGGTTTCGAACTGCTCAGCGGGCACCACACCGGGGAAATAGTTTCCAGAGCGCTCCCGGTTCTTGCCCGTGAGGCCATAGTTGGCGGCATGCGCTCCACTCATCCGCCAGGCAGCTTCATAAAGGGCGACATCGACGTCCTGGCCGCGACCGGTCAGTTCGCGTGAACGGAGCGCTGCCAGCGCCCCGAACGCAGCGAAGATGCCCGCACCGTAGTCAGCCACGAAATAACCGGGGCGGATCGGCGGACGATCAGCGTACCCTGTGAGCCCCGTCATCCCCGCGAACGCGAGCGCCACGCGGTCGAAACCGGCGCGGTCGCGATACGGCCCCGACTGGCCGTAGCCACTAATGCGCACCACGACCAGCCCTGGGTTGGACTGGCGCAACGCGTCCGGACCGAGGCCCCACTTTTCGAGGTGGCCGGCGCGAAAGTTCTCGACGAGGATATCGGCGCTGTCGCAGAGCCGGCGGAAGAGCGCTTTGCCCTCAGGCTTCGAGAGGTCGCACGTTACGGCCTTCTGGCCACGGTTG
>DATNET010000607.1:0-3482 GCA_035606745.1 Tepidiformaceae bacterium | reverse complement strand
TAGTGAAGTTTGGGACGATATCGCGGCTCGCGTGGCGGAATCCGACCATGTCGGCCACAGCGCTGAGCAGGTCCGCGCCCGGAGTATTGGTACCCGGCACAGTGGCGACCGGCGGCACGGTGATGGCCTGCACCACGAGTTCTTCGAGGTTCGCCATCTGCCAGGTCCAGCGGGTCGTCGATGCTGTGATGTCTTCCGTTTCGAGCACGCCGTAGCCGTTCGTTTGCCAGACGCGTTTGCTGTTCGCGGGATCGATCGCCAGCGCGGCATTGCCCCAGCCTCCAGCGCCGGCTGGGTAATACGCCGGCGTATGCAGGTCCGAAGTTCCGATGGAGACGGCAGACCACGTGGCTCCCTGGTCGGTTGAGCGGTAGATTTTGCGATTACTGTTTTCGGCGGCCACAACAATTTGCGCATTCGCCGGATCGACGGAGATGCCGGCGAAGGCAGCGGTGGATTGCGGCGGCGTGACGTTCTGCCACTGGCCGGAACGATAGCGCCCTACGCTGCCGCTGGTGGCGCCTTCGTCGCCGCCGAAGGAGACGAACAAGGCGCCATCTGAAGCGAGCGCCGCGCGCACGGGGTTCGCGGTGGAGGAGATTCGCGACCACGTGGAACCGGCATCGGTGCTCGAGTAGACGCCGCTGCCGTAGACGCCTGCATAAATCTTGAGCGTCTGACCCGAGGAGTCTGTGCCGCTGGATTTATCGAAGAGCACAAAGGTGACGCCAGGCGATGAGGCCGGCGAGGAAAGGCTGACCGCCTGCCAATCGAACTGGTCGCCCGCAGAGCGCACACCGCGCCAGAGGCCGTTCTGGCGAGTGGCAAAGTAGACGACGTCGGGGTCGGCGGGATCGACGGCCACGCGCTCGCCCGTCGTGCCGCGGTAGGAGTCATTCGCCCCGACGTAGAGGTTTTTGGCGGCCAAACCTGTGGCCGTCCACGTGGTTCCGCGATCGTGAGAGACGAGGATTTCAGCCGGTGAGGTCACGGTGGAGCCACTGACGGTGCGACCGTGCGCGGCGGCGATGTAGACCGTGTTCGCGTTGGCCGGGTCGACGGCGATGCTCTCGACGCCGTAGGTCTCGGACTCGAGACGGCCGTTACGATCGAGCAGCGGCACCCAGTGCTGAAGCGAACGGTCGAAGCGGTAGGCTCCGCCGACGTCGGTGCGGATGTAAATGTCATAGGGCGCGAGCGGATGGATCACGAGCCCGGTGACATAGCCCATGCCCTGGATGTTCACGCTGGACCAGGAAAAGCCGTTGTCCCCTGGAGTAGTGAGCGGAGTGGAGACATGGAAGTTCTGCGTGGCGGAAAGCGAGCCAGACGACGCCTTCGCCGTAAAATCGCCCGCGCCGGTGACGCTGAGCAGTCCCGAGGCCGAGATGGAGGCGGGAGCGCCGGCGCTGAGAGACCACGCGGCAGTCGAGGTGACGTCGCGCGAAGAACCATCGCTGTAAACAACGGTTGCTGTAAGTTCGATGGAGTCGCCGGGGAGCAGAGAGACACCGGGCGCGGAGAGGTCGATGCTCTGGGGAACAGGCGGGGGCGGAGGGGGCGGCGGCGGTGCGGACATGGTGGCGCCGCCGCCGCAAGACACCGGTCCCGCGCCTGCAAGCATGAGAACCAGAATCACCGCGGCGGCGATCGACGCACACCGCGAGCGAAAACCAAATGACGAAGATGAGGCTCGAATCCGCACAACCGCTCCTCAGGGCCATTGGAAGGACCACGGCAGTATAGCCCGCGACGTGATCGGGGATTTGTGAGCCACAGCACGGTGGCAGCGTCTTCCCACCCTGACCGCAAAAAGCGTGGTCAGGATGGGAGACGGGGTGTTGTGCGCGAAGAACAATCCTACGGCTTGAATTCGCCGGCGGTGTCGATTTGCAGTGTGGCCTGGATGGGCAGGTTGTCGCTGGAGCCGCCGGCCAGAATTCGGACGGGTTCCTTTTCGACGCGCCACTCGTGGGCTGATTCATCCCAGTAGGCAAGGTCGCGCGGCTTGAGCGTCAGCGTGACGTTCTGTACAGCGCCTGGAGCGATGTGGACGCGCTGGAAGCCTTCCAGCTCAATCTGCGGGCGCTCGACTTTCGAATCGAGGTGCTGCACGTACATTTGCACCACTTCGTCCGAAGCGCGGCGTCCGGTGTTCTTCACCTTGATGGTGACTTGGACCGTGCCGTCGGCGTTGGCGTGGGGTGAGCTCAGCGTCAGACCCTGATAGGCGAAGTTGGTGTAGCTGAGACCGTAACCGAAGGGATAGAGCGGCTTCTCTTTCGCGTACATGTAGGTGCGCCCGTGGCGGATGTTGTAGTCCATCAGCGGCGGGAGCTGCGCGTCGCCGGTGGGCCAGGTTTGGTTGAGGCGGCCTGCGGGCGAGTAATCGCCGAAGAGGACATCCGCCAGGCCGTGGCCTTCTTCCTCGCTGTTGTGGGTCATGTGAACGATGGCGGGAACGTTCTGCTGGCTCCAGACGATAGCGTAAGGGAACGACGAGCGCAGAACTTCGATGGTGCGAGGATTGGCGGCGTAGACCTGCTTGACGAGATCTTCCATCTCGAGGGAGATGGTCTTGCGGTCCACGGCTTCTTTGCCGTTCGAGGGCACCGGGCACTGAGCCCAGCCCGCATCGCACTCGGGATGATTGCCGACAACGACAATGGCCACATCGGCCTTCTGCGCCAGAGTCCTGGTCTCATCGGCGTTGGAGCCATCGGTGTAGAGAACGTTGATGTTTTTGCCGGCAGCTTCACGGATGCCGTGCACGATGCTGACGGTGTAAGGCGGCGTGCCGCTGTACCAGTCAAGCAGCACAGAATCCGCCCAGGGCCCGATGATGGCGATGGTCTTGACCTTCGCGCGGTCGAGCGGGAGCGTGCTTTTCTCGTTCTTCAGCAGGACGATGGATTCGTCGGTGGCCTTGCGGGCCAGTTCGTGACTGGAGGCAAGACTCCACGGCGGCAGCGCGCCGTCGGTATCGACGCCGATCTTGGCGTAGGGATCGACGCCCGCCGGGTCCATTTCGCCAAGGCGCAGAAACACTCGCAGCAGGTTGTGCAGGCTGGCGTCCATATCCGCTTCGGTGACCAGACCGTCTTTCAGAGCCTTGGTCAGGTCTTCCTTATAGCGATCGAGGAAGCTGTTGATTCCGGCCTTTACCGCCGCGGCAGATGCCTGTTCCTTGTTCGGGAAGCTCTTGTGGGCGCTGACGAGCAGGCCGAGCGCGCCCCCGTCCGTGCAGATAAGCCCATCGTTGCCCCACTCCTTGATCATCACGTTTTTCAGCACGGGATGGATCATCATGGGGGTGCCGTTCCACGAGTTGTAGGCCGCCATGACCGCGCGCGAGCCGCCTTCTTCAAATCCCATGCGGAACGGGACCGAATAGTACTCGCGGAAAAGCCGCTCGTCGAAATCCGACGAACTGGACGCGCGGGTGTTCTCGTTCTCGTTGGCCAGGAAGTGCTTCATGAGCG
>DATNET010000411.1:0-7294 GCA_035606745.1 Tepidiformaceae bacterium | reverse complement strand
CTGACGGATCTGGTAGTACGTAAACACCGGCGTGATGTTGTTCGCTACAGAATCCTGGATGTAGTAACTCGCGAACGCACCGCCGCTGTTCCACGTCGCCCAGCCGCTGCCCGTGTTCACACCGCCCGACAGATACTGGTAGCGAAAGCCGAAGTCCGTCGTCGCCTTCATCGCTGCCGCGCCGCCCGGCGCGTCACTCATCCCCAGTTGCAGCGTCGTTGGCCACCCCGCCGGCAACGCCGGCAGGCCTCGCGGCTCGACCGTCCCCGGGCTCGAGCCCGCTGTGACGCCGTCCGACGCGACCGATGGGACTACCGCGGTCGAAGCGCCGCCGGCGTGGCCAGTCCGAGCCTCACAGGCGACGAGCATCAGCGCGCCCAACGACAACAGGAACGCTACAGCGAGCAGCCGGGCAGCCACAATCCTCGTCACCGGTCACGCTCCCGACGTGCCCTCTCTGCCATAGTCGTCGGCCAGCCGCACCACGTCATCGAGTTGCGGAGTCGAGACCTCAACGAGTTCGACATCGGTAATCGCAGTCATGCGATGGACCACTCCGGCGGCGATGTGCTGGGTTTCGGAAGGCAGCATTCGCAGTACGCGAGAAGCGCCCTTGCACGACAGTTCTAACTCCAGCTCACCCACCTGGACGAGGATGGTTTCGTCTTTCAGACGGTGATACTGCCGAGAGAGGCGGTGTCCGGCGGAAATGAAGATGAGCTTCCCGACGTACTGGTCCGTCTCGGCGAAAATGACTTCGCGGCCCCACGGTTTCAGGACAGTGCGCATTTCATCCACAACCGCCACCATCCGCACGGCCCGATGCCCGTCGCTGCGATTCGTCTGGCTGCGGGCTCACGTACCGGGCCGGTCAAGTGGCCACATCCTCGTGGCAGAGCGATGGGCCGTGTCCACCGCCGTTCGCCCACAGCCGATGCAATTGGCCGTCCACGTCGCGTAGCTCCTCGGCCAGTTGCTGGCGGTATGTCAACAGGATATCCACGCGGTCCAGGAATTCTCGGCCATCGGGGACCAATGGCGGGGCGCTACGGCGTCCGTTCAGCAGCCACCGGCGATTTGAAGATTCCATCTGTTTTGACCTCCTGACTGGACTGGCCGCACCGTTAGCACGCAACTTTGCGCACCCCCAATGCTTTCGGGGCCAGCCTGAACGCTGACTCGATGGGCACGGTTGAGACAACGTGCCGCAGTCCTTCCGAGCGGTTGCCTCGCACGATTCTTTGCAACCCGTGGGCACTATGCAGGTACGCTGGCGTTCGTGCGAGTGTCGTCGTCGACGAGATATCCGACGCCGCGGAAGTTTCGCACAAACCCATCCCGTGCGCCGGCATCCTTCAGTTTCACGCGAATCCGCCAGATGAACGCCTTGATCCGCTCCGCCGCCGTACGGTCGTCGCAAATGTCGCCGAGCACCGCATACACGATCTTCACGGGCGAGCACACCGCTCCACGATGATGTACCAGGTGCGCGAGGACGGAATATTCCATCGGCGTGAGATTGACCGGCCTCCCGGCGTACCACACCTTGCAGGCTTCGAAGTCAATGGCCAGCGATCCGACAGCTGCCCGCTCCTCCTGGTGGGATTCACTCCACAGGGAAATGCGCCGCCGGATCGAGCGAAACTGTGCCGAAAGCACGTCCGGGCCATCGAAGTCCGCAAGGCAGGCGTCCGCGCCCGCCGTCAGTCCAGCTGCGAAACTCTCACGCGATGGCGCCAGCAAAAGCAGGAACGCCTGCGAATACTCCGCAAGCGTCGCGATCATGCGCATGTCGGAAGCCTTCAGTGGGTCCATCGCAGCGACAAGGAGCGTCGGCGAAAACTCGCGGAGCAACGGCACGATCTCGTCGTAGCCGCGTTCTATCGCTGAGAAACCGTTGGCGAACAGCCCCGTGACGACGTCCATGACAGCGTAGGGACGGCTCGCGACCACGAATGCGACCGCACGCTCAGCCTCCGCCGGTGCCATGCTGGAAGGCCCCCGGAGCCGAAGCGCGCGCCTGGGCTCAGGTGCTTCACGCTCCGGCTGCCCGAACTGGGACGCGCGTTCGTCCGGGATAGCGGCAGTCAGTTCGAGGGCCATTTCTGTGCCGCACTCTCGCGGCCGTGCATCGCCTTGTGGTGGACAATTCGTGAGAAGTTGGTGACCTGGACCGCCGCCATGGTAACTAGACAACCTCGGCCGTCGTGGCCCTCATTGGTGCTGAGCTTGTCAGCCGCCGGCACCGGTGGGCGCGTGCCGCAATCGTTCCCTGCGCGGGCGAATCTCGGCCCCGATGCCCCTTCGGCCGCGGTTTGCAATGATGATGGCAGAGCAGTTACGGGGTATACGTGGAACGAACAACACCTGAGGCACTCTCATTTCCTGGTGCGACCAGGCCAGACCGGCATCGCTGGGTCAGCTCCTTCGGTGTCCGGCTAGCCGTTTGCGAATGGGGCGACGAAGAGGCTCCGCCACTCTTTCTCGTCCACGGTGGCTCGGATTTCGCCGGCACATTCGATGTTTTCGCGCCGCTCCTGGCCGCCGCCGGCTGGCGAATCATCGCATGGGACCATCGGGGCCATGGCGATTCGGATCACGCCGCGTTGTATAGCTGGGATGCCGATGTCCGCGATGCACTCGCAGTGCTCGATTCGACGACGCCAGATCCCGTGCCCGTGGTCGCGCATTCGAAAGGTGGCGGCATGATGCTGCAACTGGCCGAAGCACTGCCGCGGCGGCTCTCCCAACTCGTCGTCATCGACGGCCTGCCGTCGCCGGACCCTCACCCGGACGTCTCGGACCGCGAACAACACGCCCTTTCGACGAAGAACCTCGCCGCCTGGCTGGATTATCGGCGCGCCGCTGGCACCGCCCAGCGCAAGCCGGGCACACTGGACGAACTGGCCCGCCGCCGCAAGCGCATGAACCCGAGACTCTCCGACGAATGGCTGCGGTACCTCGTCACCGTTGGTGGCCAGCACGACCCCGATGGCTGGCGCTGGAAGCTCGACCCCGCGATCCGCATGGGTGGCTTCGGCCCCTGGCGGCCATCCTGGTCGCTTCAACGTATGCGGTCGCTGGAAATTCCGCTGCTAGGTCTCACGGCCACGATTGAAGAAGAGATGGGTTGGGGCACGGACGTGTCGGCGTTGCTTCCCTATCTGCCGCCACGCGCGAAACTCGTGCCATTCGCTGATACCGGCCACTTTATCCACATCGAACACCCGCACGAAGTTGCAGGCCTTGTACTGGAATTTCTCTCGTGACCGTTTTCCTCAAGCACAACGTCATCAAACTGGCCTTCCACACCCTTCGCTCGGCAGATGGGCCAGCACTATTGTTGCTCCACGGGCTGGGCGCACGGTCGCCCCGAACGGTGCCAGCCGATGTTTCTGCCTGGCCCGGCCCGATTTATGCTGTGGACTTCACAGGTCACGGCGAATCGACCGTGCCCGGCGGTGGCGGTTACACGGCGGAACTGCTCATGGGCGATGCCGATGCCGCGCTAAGCATGCTGGGCGAGGCGACCGTCCTCGGCCGCGGGTTGGGCGGTTACGTGGCGTTGCTCCTCGCCGGCGCCCGTCCGCAACAAGTCCGCGGAGTCATTATTGCCGACGGCCCCGGCATCGCAGGCGGCGGCGACGAGCCCGGCATCACCATCGTCCGCGGCGTTCCCGAACGCGACGAACCGCCGGACCCGTTTGCCCTCGTTGAGCTTGCTGCCGACCTTCGACCGCCCGATTACGCCGCAAGCTTTGTCGGCCTGGCCGCCGCCGGCTCCGGGCTCGCCCGGCCGGTGACCGTGAGTGCTAAAGCCCGCCCAGACTGGCTCGTTGCCGTCATGCAGGAAGATGGCGTGGAAGAGGCATCGGTCGAAGACGGCCTCGCGTTCTTTGCCGCATTGTGGCGACGCGACTGAGTTCGCGTTAGACGGCTCGAAGCCACCGCGGCCCGTCTAGAGTAGAACCGGCCCCGGGTCCTGCCCAAACAACACCTGGCCGGTCGTCTCGAAGTTGACCTCCGCCACGGTCGCGTGGGTTGTCGCGGTGTGGACATCGCGCCAGCAGCGCTCAATCGGCGCCGACGCCTGGATCGCCGAGCTCCCGCTCACGCTGAAGACAAGGTCCACGGCGCGCGCCGCAGACTGGGCCGCGTTCACGCAGGCGATTCGGAGCAACGCTCGCTCTTGGAGCGACGGCTGCCGGCCCTGTCGGGCCATCGCCCACGAGGCTTCGACAGATTCGAAATAGAACGCTCGCGCGGCCCGAAGCACGCCCTCGGCCTCCGAGATCCGGATTCGCGCGAGCGCGCGCTCCTGCGTGTTCACGTTCGATATCGCGTGGCGCTTGGCCCTCGCCAGTTCGACGAAACCGTCGAGCGCGTGCCGGGCGATGCCAAGCGAGACCGCTGCCACGCCGGGCCCGAGCGCCGAGAACGCTGGAATGCGAAAGAGCGGCGCATCGGATTTCAGCGGCCCGGTGAGGTTGAACGTCCGGTCCGCCGGGATGAACGCACGGTCCACCGCGATGTCGTGGCTGCCGGTCCCGCGCATCCCGCTCGTATTCCAGGTCTCGATGATCTGCCAATCGCTCCGCGGCAGGACGGCGACGCGCATCTCAGGGTGCCCGTCCGCTGTGCGACGTGCGTGCTCCCCATCCGAAACAAGGCAGCCCGCGAGGAACCACGTACTCTGCTGGCAGCCACTGCAATATGGCCAGCGACCTGAGAGCCGGAAGCCTCCCGGGACCGCTTCGAGGCGGCCGCCGATGGGAAACGCCGCAGCCCAGATCGCTTCTGGATCGCTGAAAATCTCCGTTGCCGGGCCAGGCTCCATGTTCGCGGCATAGCGCCCGTTCCCCGCGCCGATCATCACGTTCCAGCCAGCGGCGCCGTCGGCACGGGCCAGTTCTTCGAAGATGCGCAGGCTTTCCACGTAGTCGATTTCGTCGCCGCCGAACTCGTGCGGGACGTACATCTGGAAGAGACGCGCTTTCACGAACGCCGCCACGAGCGCATCGGGCAGGCGGCGCGCCGCTTCCGCCTCATCTCCGTGCGCGGCCACGAGTGGGGCCAACTCACGGGCACACTCGAGATCTGGCGGACGAGGTCTGGTTACCATGCCTATCTCCAGTGGGTGAGTATAACAGCGCACCCCGCGCGGGAGTGCGCCGGCAGTGGCATAAGAGCGTCCTGCTCTGTAGTGTTCGCGCTCCGTGGCACTCGTTGTCGTCGCACTGGTGTGGCTCGCTTCCATTGCCTCCGTTGCACTGTGGAGCCTTCCACCATGGACCGCGCCCGCTTGTGTTCTCGTGGCGGTCCCCGCGACGTTGCTCCTCCGTGGGCGCCACGATGCGCTCGTCCTGACGTTGGCCGGTGCGCTGGCTCTGGCTGGTGCCGCAAACTTTCAGCACTGGCGTGGCAGCGAAGCCCCGGACCTCGCGCATTTCATTAGCCGCACCGTGGTCGTCGATGGGACGATCGTCTCCGAACCCGATCCCGGCGAGACTACGACCTCCTACAACGTCAGGGTCAGCCGCATCGAAACTTTGGGCTATTCGGGGACGACGGACGGCATGGTTCGGCTCACTGTCGGGCAATACGACTCCTATCTGCCTGGCGACGAGGTACGGCTGAGCGGGCCCCTCGAACCAGCGCCTGTCTTCGATGGCTTCAACTACCGCGATTACCTGGCTCGCCACGGCGTGGTCGGGACGATGTCGGAGCCCAAGGTCGATCTGGTCGCGACCGGCAGTGGTTGGAGCACGAGCCGCCTCGTCGCCCGTGTGCGGCTCGCGCTCGACCGGGGCCTTGAGCGGTCTCTGCCGGAGCCCGAGGCATCGCTCGCCGGCGGTATCGCGTTCGGACGCGACGGAAACCTCTCGGAACAGGTCTACGGCACGTTCCGCGACACCGGGCTGGCGCACATCGTCGCCGTCTCTGGCTCGAACGTCGCGCTCGTCATGGCAGTCGTCTTTTTCCTGTTTGTCCGCACCTTGGGACGGCGCGCAGCGCTCCTTCCCGCCGCGCTGACCGTGGTCGCCTACATTTTCGTCGCCGGACTTTCCGCGAGCGTCATGCGGGCCGGTCTGATGGCGTTGGTGTACCTCGCCGGCGCGTACCTCGGCCGCCAACAAGCGGCACTCGCCGCGCTCGGCGCCGCGGCCATCGCCATGACCTTCATCCAACCGTCCGCCGCACTGGACCTCGGGTTCCAGCTCAGCCTCGCGGCAACTGCCGGGCTCATTGTGTTTGGCCCATGGGTGCGGTACGGATTGCGACGCTACGTCCTTCGCCGCGGGGCACGCATCGTGCCAGATTCAGCCGTGCAGGTGGTCGCACTTACCGTGTCGGCCACGGTTGCGACGATGCCCATCGCCTGGCTCAACTTTGGGCGAATATCGCTCGTCGGCCCGCTCGCGAACGTGGTCGTCGAGCCAGTGTTCATCGTCGCATTCTGGTTGAGCGCGCTCACGGCGGTCCTCGGTGCGGTTTGGCAGCCCGCCGGATGGTTCACCGGACTCGCCGCCTACTACCCGTTGAGTTTCATGACCTGGTTCGCAAGACATGTCGCGGCGCTGCCGGGTTCGGCAATCGATGTTCCGGGCCTCGACGGGACCGTCGCCTTCTTCGTGTTCGCGGTCATCTGCATTGTCGGTTGGCCCGCATATCGCTACCTCGTCCCCGACGATGCGGTGCCGCCGGCCCGTCAGTGGCCGAACACCCGCAGCAGCCGATTCACGGTGGCCGGCGCCGCCTGCTGCTGCCTTGCGCTTGTCGCCGTACCTGTTTCACTCTTGCCGATGCGCGGCCCCGGCGAGCTCCGCATGACCGTCCTCGATGTTGGGCAGGGCGATGCCATCCTGTTCACCACGCCGCGGGGCCGGCACGTGTTAGTCGATGGCGGGCCCGGCGGCATTCAACTTGCGCGCGAACTGGGCGCCGTACTGCCGCACTGGTCCCGCTCGCTCGACGCAATCATCGTGACTCTGCCACAGGACGAGCACGTGGGCGCAGTGCCATACGTCCTCGATCGGTTCGACGTTGCTTCAGTGCTGGGCACGGACTCGGCCCTCGTCACTGGGCTCGCTCAGCCCTCCGACGGTCAGCCGGTCGCCCGCCTGATTCACGCGGGCGACCACTACGACATCGATGGCGTGCGTTTTGATGTCCTGGCACCGGAGCCCGGCATCCCCGTCGCCTCCACAAACGACGGCGCCGTCATCCTTCGCGTCAGCTTCGGCTCGGTCAGTTTCCTGTTGCCCTCGAACGCCAGCGTGAAGGAGCAGAAAGC
>DATNET010000409.1:0-3681 GCA_035606745.1 Tepidiformaceae bacterium | reverse complement strand
GCTTGCGCCAAAGCGAGCTTGCTCGCTCAGGTCTCTCGTCTCTCGTCTCTCGTCTGCTACCATCGTCGTTATGCAAGAAGTCGCTGACACCGGAGCAACCCTATGTGTGGCATAGCCGGGATCCTGCGCACCGACGGCAAGAATGTGAGCCGCGAGGCGATCGAGGCGATGGTCGCCACGCTGCGGCATCGCGGGCCAGATGGCGATGGCGCCTTCTTCGGCGAGGGCATCGCCTTCGGCCACACGCGGCTCCGCATCATCGACCTGAGCGACGCCTCGGACCAGCCGTTCGTCGACCCCGAAGCGGGCCTGACCATGATCTTCAACGGCGAAATCTACAACTACATCGAACTGCGGCACGAACTCCGGGATATGGGCCTGCGCTTTAACTCGGATGGAGACGGCGAAGTGCTCTTGCGGGCCTACCAGGCATGGGGTGTCGGCTGCCTTGAACGCGTGAACGGCATGTTTGCCGTCGCGCTGTGGGACGCTCGCAAGCGTCAGCTCTGGCTTGCGCGCGACCGCTTCGGCGAGAAGCCGCTCTACTTCGCGCGTGGCCCTCAGGGCGTCGTCTTCGCGAGCGAGATGAAGGCGATCCTTGCCGTACGGCCGGAACTTCGGAAAGCGAACCGCAAGTCCGTCTTCAGGTACCTCGCGCGCGGCGACCTCGACCTGGACCAGGAGAGCTTCTTCGACGGGATTGAGAGCCTGCCACCGGCGCACTACCTCCTGCTGGACGAAGCGGGCCAGGGTGCGCCAGAGCGCTATTGGCGGCCCGAAGCAGCCAGGGTACCCACCAACCGGAAAGCCGCCGTCGAATGCTTTCGCGAACTGGTCTTCGATGCCGTGCGACTCCGGCTGCGGAGCGACGTACCCGTCGGTAGCAGCCTGAGTGGGGGGTTGGATTCCTCAACCATCGTAGCCGCCATCGACGCCAGCAAGAGCGGCCAGGCAGTCCAGCAAAAAACCTTCAGTGCGCGTTTCCACTCGGCCGCGCACGACGAGGGCCGCTTCATCGATGTCGTCACCTACCAGGTCTCGGCCGAGTCGCACGACGTCTGGGTCGAGCCAGACGCGTTCATGGCCGAATTTAGCGAAATGCAGTGGCACCAGGAAGAGCCAATCGCGAGCGCCAGCCCGTTCGCGCAATGGCAGGTCATGCGCCTCGCCGCCGAACACGATACGACGGTGCTGCTCGACGGCCAGGGCGCCGACGAGATCCTCGCCGGGTACGACCAGGCACACGGGATGTTCTGGGCGCACTGGCTGCGAAAGGGCAGGCTCGACCGCGCTGCGCGAGAAATCGGTGCGTTCGCGAACCGCTACCACGGCTTCCGCGAGCCCGCCCTCTTCGCGGCGTACTATTCGTTGCCCGGCACTGCGCGCGATGCACTGGCAGAGATTTACTACCACTCCGCCGACCTCGTTGCCCCGGAAATGCACAGCGAATTCTCGCCCGCCCATGTCGATACGGACGAGCCGTTCGGCGACCGGCTGCGCAACGAGATGGTGCGCTGGCAGGCCACCACGCAACTGCCCGAATTCCTTCGCTACGCCGACCGCAACAGCATGGCGTTCGGACGAGAGGTACGGCTCCCATTCCTCGATCACCGTGTTGTCGAGTACTGCTTCGGGCTGCCACCGGAGATGCTCCTGAGCAACGCCGTCACCAAAGTCATCCTGCGCGACGCTATGCGCGGCATCGTGCCGGACCGGATCCTCGATCGGAAAGACAAGCTCGCTTACGCGCCGCCACAGCGGCAATGGGCACAGGGGCCACTGCGCCCATGGATCGAGCAGATGCTGCTTGGGGCAGAACGCCGGACGAACGTCTTCAACCCGGTGATGATCCGCCGCATCCGCGAAAAGGTCCGCGGTGGCGGCAATCATCGGCTCGCCTGGCGGGTCGTCAGCACCGAGGCCTGGCTGCAATCCATGGTCGACAAATCGGCCGGGGTGCGAAGCTCAACCGCGATGGCCGCCAGCCCGGCCGGGGACTAATCCGCACCGGCCCGAGCGACTGTGCCGGGCGAAGATGGTAACCTCCGCTAGCAACAGACTCTCGTATCCGCGTACCCGGCGTCCCGGGCGACGCCGGCGGCGCAGGGACAGACGCAGCACATCGACAACGGAGAGGATTCATACATGGCTATTTCGTTCGAAGGACAGGTCGCGCTCGTTACTGGCGCCGGGAACGGGCTCGGTCGCTCATATGCGCTGGACCTCGCGCGCCGCGGCGCAAAGGTCGTCGTCAACGACCTCGGCGGGGACCCCCACGGCGTCGGCGAAAACGCTTCCGCGGCCCAGAAGGTCGTCGATGAGATCAAGGCTGCGGGCGGCGAAGCAGTTCCGAACTACAACAGCGTGGCCGACTACGATGGCGGCTACAACATGGTCAAAACCGCGATCGACACGTGGGGCCGCCTCGATGTGGTGATCTGCAACGCGGGCATCCTCCGCGACGTGGCCTTCCACAATATGAGCGAGGACGACTGGGACAAGGTCTTTGCCGTCCACATCAAGGGCTCGTTCACCGTCCTGCGCGCAGCCTGGCCGGTATTCCGCCAGCAGTCCTACGGACGCGTTGTCGTCACCTCGTCCTCCTCGGGGATCTATGGGCAGTTTGGCCAGGCCAACTATGGCGCCGCCAAGACGGCGATGCTTGGCCTCATGAACGTCCTCAAGCAGGAGGGCGCGAAGTACAACGTGATGGTCAACACCATTGCGCCAGTGGCCGGCACCCGCCTCACGCAGACCGTGATGCCGGCAGAGATGGTCGAAAAGCTCACGCCAGACTTCGTCGCCTCCGCCGTGACGTTCCTCGTTTCGAAAGAGAACACGGACAGCGGACTGATCATCGAAGCCGGCGCCGGCAACTTCAATCGAGCCGCGATCGTCAAGGGACCAGGCCTGCGCCCGGGCATGGACGAAGTGAAGCCCGCGGAATGGGTCCAGGAAAACTGGAAGCAGATCACCAGCCTCGAAGGCGCCGAGCCGATGTGGAACGCCCAGAAGACGCTGAAGGCCCACCTCGCCGGGCAATAACCAATTTCCACCGCAAATCTAGTAATGAGTGGGGAGGCAACGCCTCCCCACTTCGCTAGTCCGGAACCCTCAACTCAGGAGCCGCCTTGGAAGCGCTTATCGTCGGGGCCGGCCGTATCGGCGTTGCAACGGGCGCGCTCTTGCAGGCTCGCGGTTCCGCCGTCACCTACCTGGATGCCGACCGTTCGGTCATGGAATCGCTCGCCGCTGCCGGTCAGAGCGTCGTCGCGCCGGACGGCGGCAACGCACACTTCGACCTCGTAGCCGTTTGCGTACCAACGCCAGCGATTGACGGGCAGATGTCGGCCGTTCCATTGCGGGCCGCGATCGCGACCTGTGGGCGCTTTCTCCAACCCGACCGCTTCACAGCCATCGCCATCCGCTCGACGGTCATACCCGGGACGATGGAGAACATCGTCCGGCCCGCGCTGAGCGAGGTCGCCTCGCAGAGCGGCTGGGCCGCGTGCTACTGGCCTTCGTTCGCGCGAGAACGGCTGGCGGCCGCCGATGAGCTGGCACCCAGGCTGCGGTGTATTGGCTCGGATGGCGACCAGCGCCTCCTGGCGCTACTTGAGCCCGTGTTCGCGGCTTCCGGCCTTGAGCCGCTGTGGACCGACTTCGCCACGGCGGAGTTCA
>DATNET010000406.1:0-3081 GCA_035606745.1 Tepidiformaceae bacterium | reverse complement strand
CGCTCTCCTAACCACGTCCCCCCGCCGTTACGTCCGCCGGCGACTACCGATGCTATGGTAGACCTCGACGACCCGCCCCGTTTCGACACCGAAGTCCCAGACAGAAATCCTTGGTGGCTCGATGCCGAGCAACGAGAGGGCGGAGCACACCTGGCGGCGGTGGTCACCGGCATGGTGGAGGGCATGGGCCAGACGGAGCCCCATCGGGGCGTCGCGCTGGTAGCCGTCGCCGGGGTCGACTTCGCGGAGGACGGCCTCCGGGTCGGGTGCCTTGCGCACGAGTTCCAGCCAGCCCGCGCCGCTGGCCACGATCATTTCGCGGAGTTCGGGGAGGTCAAGACGGTCGGTCTCAACGTCCGGGCTGACCTCGCCCTGGACCACGCAGAGCTCGAACGCCTCGGACGCCACTATGTGGCGGAGCGTTTCGATGATGGAGTCGAAAGTCGCTGGCGCCTCCGACGCGAGCTGCTCCGGCGTAAGGTCGGCGCAGGCGTCGATGACGCGCAAGGTGGCCCAAACATGGTGGGCGAAGGCGTCGTCGAGCAACGACCGGGCCATGCGGCACTATAGCAGGGCCGGGGCGGTTCGGTGGCAACACTGCCCCTGCTTCTAACGACATGGCACTCGCCCGGCGTCACGGGCAGGAGTGGGTACGGGCAGATTTGGCGCCAGAATTCGCCCACGCGACTACGTTGTAGTGCGGCTCGCCTGGCGACGTTGGTGGCGCTGACTATGGGGGATCGTTGTGGCTGGTTCGTGCGAGGTGCGAAGGCTCGGTATCGATGACGTTGGCCGGATCGCGGGCATTGATCGGTCGGAGCGCGTCAAGGTCGAGTTCACGGTTGTCGAGGGCCACCTGGTGGAACGGCCGGTGTCGATGCCCGACATTCCGCCATGGGATCCGGTGGGGACTGGCCCTTCCAGCGTGGCTGCGAAGGTAGCCTTCTGCGCGCCGCTCATCGCTGGGGGCGCCACGCTGTTCGGCGCGTTCGAACGCGACCACCTTCTTGGCCTGGCTGTTGTGGATGGCTCGTTTGAAGCCGGGCTAGCCTGGCTGGCGTTCCTTCACGTTAGTCGACCGGACCGGCGTCGCGGTGCCGCGTCCGCGTTGTGGGGCGCCGCCGTCGTGGAGGCAGCCGAGGCAGGCGCCCGGTCGATGTACGTCTCCGCGACGCCGACCGGATCCGCCGTCGGCTTCTATCTGAGCCGTGGTTGCCGGCTGGCGGAGCCGGTGCACCCGGCGCTCTACGCCATGGAGCCGGACGACATCCATCTAATCTGTCCGCTGCTCTGACGGCGGTTCCTGTCTCTGCGACGTCGCCGGGATGCCTTGCTCAGATCAGCTGGTATTCGGGGCTTGCGAGCACGAGGTACGCGACCGTGGCTGCCCGATCCTGGGCGTCATCGATATTCCTTGCGTAATCGATGATGGATTGCCGCGCGCCGTCGCTCACGTTTCCATCCACGAATATCGCCAGCGCCTTATCGGCCAGTTCCTCGGCCGTGTCCGCGCCGGCAAGAGCAGGTAGCGGCGGGGTCTCCGTTATTGCCCGGTCCGCACCGAAAAAGAACTGATCGAGGAAGTTCACGCGTGCGAAAAATGTGCCCGAAGAGAGCCATGCCGAGCCGCCCGGCCAGCCGGCCACGTTCGGCGGTTCGAAGAGCAGCTGGCCCATCCCCTGCATCGTCTTGTCCGCGATGGGACGTATTCCCTGGGCTGTGGGCGCCAGCTCGAGCCCCCGCATCGCGCCCACCATGAAATCCACCGGGCTCCGCACAAACGCCCGGTACGATGCCTCCGAATAGAACTCGTCGCTTACGAGGATGGCCCGCACGATCGCCTTGATGTCGTGCCCGGAACTGTCCCAGACAGTGATCAGTCGATCGATCGTCTCGGGCGGCGGGTTGAAGTTCGCGAACTCGGTGAAGAGCCTCGTGGTGATGAACCGGCCCGCCGCGGGCTGGCTCATGATGACGTCGATGACGTCGTCGCCGCCGAAGTTGCCCGTTTGCCCAAGGAACGTCTTCTCGCCGTTATCGTGATCCCTCTCGACGATGGAGAACTGGGGGTTGTACCCAACGAGGTCCGGTTTGCCGCCGACCTGTTGCGGGCGTGGCACCCGCCAGCCGGTGAACGCGCGAGAGCTCGCGCGCACGTCCTCCTCGGTGTAGTTGCCAACGCCGAGCGTGAACAGTTCCATGAGCTCGCGGCCGTAGTTCTCGTTCGGGTGGCGGTTCGTGCTCACCCAGGTATCCAGGTAGATGAGCATCGCCGGGTCGCGGCTCACGGCCTTAATCAGGTCATCGTACCTGGGTAGCGCGTTCCTCCGGAAGAGCTCGTTCTGAGTGACCATGACCTTCGTCGTTGTCAGGCCGATCTTGCTGAGCTGGGTCGTAAGCAGACCGTGCCAGATCAACGTCATCCGCTCTTCGAGAGGCCGCGCGGTGTAGACCATGCGTGTCAGCCACCACCTGATGATGTCGGCCTGCCTGCCCGTGACGAGATTGAAGTTCGCACTGGTAATCAGCTCGTCCAGCGCTGAGTTGTCCACCGTTTCGAAGTTGAGAAGCCGATCGGCCGCTTCCTCGCGGCTCAACGTGGAAAATTCCGCAATTTGCGCCTGAGTCCCACCGAAGCCCGCTCGTCTCAGCAGGTGTGCGGCGCGGCGCTTCGGATCGTCGATGGCTGCTCTGGGGTCTGGGGTTGGCGTAGGCGAAACGGCCGATGGGGCCGTACTCGAATGCTTGGGGGCGCTGCTCGATTGATTTTGGGCGAAGCCCACCACGGCCA
This sequence comes from Tepidiformaceae bacterium, assembly GCA_035606745.1. GTDB lineage: Bacteria > Chloroflexota > Dehalococcoidia > Tepidiformales > Tepidiformaceae > DATNET01. Next base: position 290 of record DATNET010000406.1, on the reverse strand, counting down.
CCGCGGTCCCCGCCGCTGCCACCGTCGCCGTGCCCGCAAGTAGCGCCCGGCGGGTGCTGCGGCGAGACAACAGACGCTCGCGCGGCTCGGGGAATTGCGGTTCGTCCATGCCAGTGCTCCTCGGCGCCGTGCGCGGCTTCGCGTTCACGGCGGCGCCGCCGAACTGAGAGGTGACGGCCAACGTGCCAATGCACCATCGAAGTGCGGCAAACTCTAGCCCGAATTGAAACTACGCTAACATCGCAGGGCCCACCTACGCCATTGCCTGACGGGGGAACACGATGACCGGT
>DATNET010000401.1:0-4474 GCA_035606745.1 Tepidiformaceae bacterium | reverse complement strand
GTGACGGCGCCGATGACGGCGACCATGACCACGCCGATGACGAGCAGGTATTCGAATGCGTCCTGCCCGCGCTCTTCGCGGTGCAGGCGCTCGGGCAGATGTTGAAGGGTGTCCTTTACGCGGACATAGGTACTAAGCACTTGGGGTTTCTCCTCTGAAGTTGGCTCCCCGCAAGCCTGTCGCAGGGGATTGGGCGTTGGCTCGCATGGCGAGCGTTGGTCACATGTCAGGATGGGCGCACCCCCTGCAGCGGCCTGACTGCCGGGCCAGCGACGATGCTGGCCGGTGCGGCCGGGTCACGCGGCGCGGCACGGCGGGCGCCGTCGGGGGTCGTAATGCGCAGAAAAAGGTCTGCTTCCCCCCAGTGCTTCAGCGCCCGTTCCACTCGCCGCCAGATCCGCTGCTTCCTGGTTACATTGATCGGAGGCGTCCGCCGCGCCAGGTCCAGCACCTGCGCTGCGACGTCCATGAGCGGACGCAACTCCTCGTCGGCCGGGCCGCCGTCATCGCCCAGGCTCCAGGAGCCCGAGGAGAGCAGGTCGTCGATGGCTCGGTCCAGGGTTGTGTAAACCGCGGGTTCAGCGTGCATGGCCCGCCTCCATCAGCTTGCGCATGCGATGCAGGGCGCGGAACTGGATTGCCCGCACCGCGGCCGGGTTGCGACCGAGTTCGGCCGCCACGGCCTCGTGCGGCAGCTCCTTGAAGAAGCGCAGGAAGATAACCTGTTGCTGTTCGGCCGTGAGTTCGGCCAGGGCGGCCTGTAACGCCTCGATATTCGGGCTGTCCGCATCGGCGTCTTGTGTGAGCGTGGGATCCTCGGGGTCGATGATGAGGGCCAAGTCCAACTCCTCCTTACGAGAGTTGAGCGCGGTCGTCGCACAGTTCCGGGCAATCGTCAGGATCCATGCGAGCACTGAGCCTTCGCCGCGATAGTTCTCACGCGAGCGCCAGACCCGGAGGAACGTCTCGGCAGTCACGTCCTCAGCAACATGGGAATTGCGCGTGAGGGCGGAGCTGTAGCGAAAGACGTTATCGAACGTTGACTCGTAAATTGCCGCGAACCAGGCCTCGTCCCGCACCGGGACGTTGCTGCGCTGGCCGGGCTGAGGGCGTGAGCTGGCAGTGGTTGTGATGAGCTCTGCCGCCGGCGAAGTAAAGGCAACTGTGGTCATTGCAAACGTATGACCGCAATCGCCACGTGTTTGTTACGGGGTATCCACTAGGTAAAGCCCCCATCACGATTTCATACTGTTTCTATATGCGTTCCGGAGTAGTTTCTTGCAGCTGCATAACGTTCGGCGGTGGGGTGGCGCGAATCTAGTGCGGGACATAATGCAGATCGTTGAGTAGATGTGTTGGAGACGTCATTCGGCGTCGGCAATTCCAACAGCTCTCAAATGCGAGCCAATGCTATGGCGGCCCGTAATGTTCCAAAGTGGTTCGAGTCGGATTCCCCCGGTGCAATTGGCGGCAACGTCGAACATCCCGCCAACCCGGTCGGCCGCCGTTTACGCCGTCCGTGAAACGACCGAGACGGCTTAGGCAGCCCGCCGCCGCGCCGCCGGCAGCGCAAGCGGCTGCACCAGCCGCCGATCAGGAACAACCACATCGCCGCCCGCCCGATACGATCGCAGGCAGGTGCGCACCTGGATGGCACTGTAAGGCAGTGCAACGCAACTCAGCAGGAGCGGCGAATGCGGGTCCCCCACTACGTTCCCGATTTCCGCCGCAACGCAGGAGACGAGAAACGTCAGCCCAAACAGGAACCAGTCAGTACGCGTGCGCGATTCCAACGGCTGGATTCGTCCCAGCACCGTATTGAACAGCATCTGCCCCGAAGAGACCGAAAACCGCAGGGCCAGAAGCGGCCAGGTCAGAGGCCCGAGGATCGGCGCCGAAAGCAGCAGCGCCCAGAGGAAGATCAGTGATACAACTCGCGAGTGGGCCGAGACCCGCCACGTCCACCACGTGGGCAGGAGCGAACGAAAGGACATACCTTGATTGTCGAGTGCCTCACATGCTCTTGCGATGCGTGGATCGCCGACAGTCTCGCAGGAATGTGCCAGATCCTTGCCGACCCACTGCTTAGGTAAAGTCCCGCCCCGCCGCCCTTACCCGGCCGGCGGGTAACTGACTTCGGCCACCTCGACCGCGGCCGAGTCGGGGATTCGGCCGGCGATCGTCCGCGTTCTCCCGCGTGGTGCGTTTGTCATTACGCGCATATCTTTTGACGCCATGACCGACGTTCCGACGGCCGAGAAGCCTTCCCCCGCCGCTGGCCGCCGCCAGCGCACGAGGCTCGATCGCGCCCTGGTGTTCGGGCGCCGTGCCATTCTCGTCATCGTCGTGCTCGTTATTGGCGCGATGTTTTATGCGTACTTCACTCGCACCAAGGCGCCGGACCTCTCAAAGGACTTGCGACAGGCGGCGCTCGAGCTCCCGGCCAACATGGAACACGGCGATTCCCTGGGCAACCCGAACGCGCCACTCAAATTGGAAACGTTCTCTGACTTCCAGTGTCCGTTCTGCCTCAACTACGCGGCGACCCAGGAGCCAACGCTGATCAACGAGTACGTCAAGACGGGCAAGCTGCAGATTACGCACCACACACTTGTGCGGCTCGGGCCCGAATCCACGCAGGCAGCCCTCGCCGCCGAATGCGCAGCAGACCAGGATAAGTTCTGGGCCTACTATCAGCGGCTCTACCTGGTCGAGGCCGATGCCGGTCAGTGGGGCAACGAGAAGAGCAATGTCGGCCGCTTCAACGCGAGCAACCTCCGGCAGTACGCGGGCGAAGTCGGCGTTGACCTCGCGGCATACGACAAATGCATCAAGACCGACCAACACGAAGACACGCTCGCATCCGACCACCAGGAAGCCGTGAACTACGGCATAAATGGCACGCCCGGATTCGCTCTAAACGGGGTCTCGAACGGCGCTGGTGCCCCGGCCACGCTGGATGACTGGCGGCACATGCTCGACGGGGCGCTCGCCGCCGCCTCGAAATAATCCTCACCCGAGAATACCTAAGTAAAGCCCCGCCTGCTCAACCTAACCAGCCCACTATTCCTGGACCGGCAATGGCGTCGGGGTCGCGGGGAGCCGCCGTGGCGTGGGCGTGGCCGTCGCCGTCGGCGGCGGAGTTGGCGAGGCTGTTGCGGTTGCCGTGGGAATTGCCGTTGCGGTAGGGCGGGCCGTCGGGCCCGGGCCTAATGTTGGGCTCTTCGTTGGCGGCGAGCCGGCGGTCGTTGGCGGTGCCTGGCCCTCTGGTGTAGGGGTCGCTGGCGCCCCCACCGGGCCGCTGGTCTTCGTTGGCTGTGCTGGAGCGCCGGGTAGCACTGTTGTTGCCTCCGGGGCCGGCGTTTCTGGCGGGGCTTCGTTGAAGTCGAAGTACAGCACCGGGTCGACTGGGACGTTGTCCCAGCGCAGCTCAACGTGGATCGCCGGATTCGCGGGGTCGACCGTCGCGACCGGCTGTCCGAGCGTGACCGTCTGACCCGTGGCGACCGTAAGGGCGCCAAGATACCCGGCCAGCGTCGTCCAGCCCGCGCCGCAGTCAATCGTCACCCTGAGCGCGTACCCGTCGGATGGCCCGGCCGCCGTCACTTTCCCCGCGCAGGGAGCCAGGACGTCCGCCGCTCCTTCGGCTACGAAGTCGAGACCGCCGTGGATCTGTCCACGGGCGCGGGGTAACCCGAAGCCATCGCCGAGTTCGTACGGGCTCTCGACCGGGATTTTGAGCGCTGGCACGGTGGTGCTCGGCGTCGGCGCGGGCTGGTTAGGGACCGCCCCCTCGTCCGAGTCGCTGCCCTGCCCGGAGGCCACCGACACGGCGGCTGGCGTGGAGATCGTCCCGGCGCGCGTCGGTACGGGCGTCGCGCTGCCGCCTCCGCCGCAACCGGCAATGACCAGCCCGCCGGCAACCGCGAACGTTAGTGCCACGATCGCTCGTACACGCATATGGCTCGCAGTATTGCCACATTACGAGCGGGAAGGAAATCGAGCGCCTGATCGCAGACTCGACCCCTACGCTGGCGTCCCCTCGCCAGGGCGGTCTCGGGCTTAGCGTCCTGATACCATGACGGAATGGGGATATCAGGATATTTCGCCGAACCACAGCGGGAGCCACTGTGCGCCGTTGGCAGCCATCGCGGCCCTTCCATCAATGCCCAGATTTGCATCTCCGTGTTCAGCGCCTCAATTGTCCCGGAACAGCCGCGTCTCGGCGTAATCCTCTGGAAATCCAACTACACCCACGACCTTGTCGCCGCGTCCGGCACTTTCGCAGTGACGCTCCTGACGGCCGGCCAGCTCGACCTCTTCGTTCCTCTCGGGCTCGAAACGGGGCGGACGGCCGACAAACTGAACGGCATCGAAGTTGGACTGACACCGTCCGGCGACCCATTCTTTCCCGGCTCGGCCGGCTACCTCGATTGCGAGGTCCTCGCAGACCTGGACCTCGGTGACTCCACCC